>JBJTNR010000084.1:0-2935 GCA_046074145.1 Rhodoluna sp. | reverse complement strand
CTCGTCTCGTGGGTGCTGGCAACCTTCGCCATCAAATACCTGGTGGATCAAATCATTGTGGGTGTAGTGCTGAACGTTCTTATTGTCGGACTTACAAATTTCTTGTTCTCGACATTAATTTCCGAAAACATTGCACTGTTTAATCAGCCGCCACGTTTTGATCGAATCCTGATTCCGTTGCTCGGCCAGATCCCGGTAGTTGGTCCGGTGTTGTTCAACCAAACTTTGATCGTCTACCTAATGTATTTGGCAGTCGCCGGAGTGTGGATTGCATTATTTAAAACTCGTTGGGGACTTCGCGTTCGCGCGGTCGGCGAGTATCCAAAAGCTGCAGACACTGTGGGCATCAAAGTTTTCCGCACTCGCTACATCAGCGTGATTATCGGTGGAGCGCTTGCTGGTCTAGGTGGTGCATTTTTCACCTTGGGTCAAGTCGGTGCGTTCGGTAAAGAAATGACCAACGGCGCTGGATATATCGCTCTAGCAGCGATGATCTTTGGTCGATGGAACCCGATCTACGCGATGTTCGCCGGATTGCTATTTGGTTTCGCCCAAAATCTGCAATACGGTTTGTCGATTATCGGCAGTGAGGTTCCTTCCGAATTCTTGCTTATGCTTCCTTACGCACTAACCGTAGTGGCGGTAGCAGGTTTGGTAGGCAAGGTTACTGGCCCAGCCTCGGCTGGTAAGCCATACATTAAATAGGTGAGCAACATGACTGAAATTAACTGGGATGCACTTCGAGCAGCCGCAAAAGCTGCGATGAAGAAGGCTTACGTGCCATATTCAAAGTTTCCAGTTGGAGCCGCCGCGCTAACCGAAGACGGTCGCGTGGTTTCTGGCTGCAACATCGAAAACGCTTCGTACGGAATTACCCTCTGCGCCGAGTGCAGTTTAGTTAGCGATTTATTTATGGGCGGTGGCGGCAAGCTGGTGGCTTTCACCTGCGTAGACGGCCACGGCAACATCCTTATGCCCTGTGGCCGTTGTCGACAATTGTTATTTGAACATTCGGCACCGCAAATGGTTCTCGAAACCGTTTCTGGAATGAAATCAATCGACGAGGTAATTCCCGACGCGTTTGGTCCACGCGATCTTGAAGAAAGAAAGTAATGTCTCAGTTTTCAGCGCCTGAGCTAATCATCGCTAAGCGAGACAAGGGCGAACTAACCACCGAACAAATCAATTGGTTAATTTCCAATTACACCAGCGGTGCGGTTGCAGACGAGCAGATGTCTGCAATGGCTATGGCGATTTTGCTTAACGGAATGAGTCGCCGAGAAATAAAAGATTTGACTTTAGCCATGATTGCTTCGGGCGAAAGATTGAATTACGACGACTTAAAAATTCCAACCGCTGATAAGCATTCAACCGGTGGAGTGGGAGACAAAATCACATTGCCGCTTGCTCCGTTAGTTGCTGTGTTTGGCGTAGCAGTTCCGCAGCTTTCGGGTCGCGGTTTGGGCCACACCGGTGGAACCCTCGACAAATTGGAGTCGATTCCAGGTTGGCGTGCACAAATCAGCAATGAAGAATTCCACAAACAGCTCGCCGAGATCGGAGCGGTGATTTGCGCTGCCGGTTCAGGGTTAGCTCCGGCAGATAGAAAACTTTATTCACTACGCGATGTCACGGGAACCGTCGAGGCAATTCCGCTAATCGCATCTTCGATCATGTCGAAAAAAATAGCCGAGGGAACCAAGTCGCTGGTGCTCGACGTCAAAGTTGGTTCTGGCGCATTCATGAAAAATATCGATCGTGCGCGAGAGTTGGCAACCGTAATGGTTCAACTTGGTCAAGATGCCGGCGTAAATACTTCGGCATTGCTAACCGACATGTCGACCCCGCTCGGTTTAAAAATTGGAAACGCACTCGAAGTCGAAGAGTCGATTGAAGTGCTTGCCGGTGGTGGCCCAGCCGACGTCGTCGAACTCACAATTGAGCTCGCGCGCGAAATGCTTCGCCTTGCCGGAAAAACTGATGTCGATGTTGCGGCAGCTCTAAAAGACGGCCGTGCTATGGATAAGTGGAAGCAAATGATTTCAGCGCAAGGCGGCGACCCGATGGCGAAACTGCCGGTAGCCAAAGAACTTCACGCAATCAAGGCCGATAAAGACGGCGTGATTACCTCGCTTGATGCGCTGCAGATCGGCACCGCTTCGTGGCGCATTGGTGCCGGTCGGGCTAGAAAAGAAGACGCCGTGCAATTCGGAGCGGGAATCACCCTGCACGCCCAAATTGGCGACACGGTCAAAGCCGGTAGCCCGTTGATGACACTGCACACCGATGAAGCCGAGAGATTCGAACGTGCACTCCAAGCTCTCGATGGTTCGTTTAAGATTGAATCTTCGGCAACCAAAGCGAACGAGGAATCTAGAAAGATAGTGCTCGAGCGCGTCAACGGTTGATTTTTAGTTTTGGAAGGCACTTAAGTGACAAATTTCGACATTCGTTCACTTCCAAAAATTTCGCTACACGATCACCTTGACGGCGGATTGCGACCGCAGTCGATCCTCGAGATGGCTCAAGAGATCGGCCTCGAACTACCCGCTGAAAATTCCAAAGATTTAAAAAAGTGGTTTGAGAAATCTGCCGATTCCGGCTCGCTGGTCGAATACCTAAAAACATTCGACATCACAATTGCGGTAATGCAAAAGCGCGAGCATCTAACTCGTGTCGCTCGAGAATTCGTTCTCGATTTAGCTAACGACGGTGTGATTTATGGAGAGGTGCGTTGGGCACCAGAGCAACACCTTTCCCAGGGGCTTAGCCTCGATGAAGTAGTCGAAGCGGTTCAAGATGGACTCGAAGAAGGCGCTGAACTTGTTGAGCAGCAGGGCGGATTCATTCGCACCGGACAACTAGTTACCGCAATGCGTCAAAACGATCGCGGACTCGAAATTGCCGAGCTAGCTGTAAGACACCGAAATAACGG
>JBJTNR010000083.1:0-3330 GCA_046074145.1 Rhodoluna sp. | reverse complement strand
CCAGTATTGCGATTTGGTAAGCGGTGGTCGCCTAGCTAATTCAATCCGCGGAAAATGTCTCGGTGCGACCGTCACAGTGGATTCGCGTGGTGTGATTCAGGCAAACCTTGAATCAAAAACAGCTATTGCAATTAGTGAAAGAAGTGTCGCTCGTTGGTGAAATACATGGTGATGCCGGCGGCCTCGGCAGCGGCAATCACTTCTTCATCTCTAACCGAACCACCAGGTTGAACCACCGCACGGATTCCCGCGTCAATCAAAATTTGTAATCCATCGGCGAATGGAAAGAATGCGTCCGATGCAGCTACTGCACCTTTGGTTCGCGATTCGGCGCGAGTTACCGCGAGGCGGCAAGAATCGACTCGGTTGACCTGCCCCATGCCAACACCAACCGAAGATCCTTCGCGGGCCAACAATATTCCGTTTGACTTCACCGAACGACAAGCGCGCCAAGCGAATTCGAGTTCTTTCATAAGTTCGGAATCGGCTTTCTTGCCAGTAACCAGCTTCCAATTCGATGAATTGAATTGACTAAATTCATCTGGTTGCTGAACCAAGATTCCACCCGAAATCTGTTTGATTTCCAAATCTTCGCGAGAGTAATTGGCCGGAAGTTCGAGTATTCGCAAATTCTTTTTCTCTAGCAAAATCTGCAACGCCTCAATTTCATAGGAAGGCGCAATGATCACTTCGGTGAAAATGCTGGCTACTTGCTTTGCCATCATTACGGTAACCGGTCGGTTCGAGGCAATCACGCCACCGAAAGCCGAAACCGGATCGCACATGTGCGCCTTGGCGTGCGCATCTGCAATCTCATCTGGCGCACCGGGCGTCGCGATAGCAATTCCGCACGGATTAGCGTGCTTAATAATTGCCACAGCCGGTTCGGCGAAGTCATAGGCTGCGCGAAGGGCGGCATCTGCATCTACAAAGTTGTTGTAGGACATTTCTTTGCCGCCAAATTGTCTCGCCTGTGCGATTCCCGAAACAGCCCCGGCGCCAGTTGAACGATAAAGCGCGGCGGCCTGATGAGAATTTTCACCGTAGCGCAACACGTTCGCCAAGCTTGCTGAAATATTTAATTCCGCATCAAAACCGGGGTTGGCGTTTTCTTGATCGCCTTTAACTCCGGCGGCTTTTTTCCACTCGCCTTCGAGTTCGGCAGCAAACCAATTTGCCACCGCAGCGTCATAACGAGCGGTGTGCGAGAAGGCTGCATAGGCAAGTTCGCGACGTTGCGAAAGCGTGGTTCCGCCTTCGTCGAGAGCTCGGATAATTTCGCTGTACTTGGACGGATCAACCACGATTGCAACGTTGGCGTGGTTTTTTGCAGAAGCGCGAACCATTGCCGGGCCACCGATGTCAATCTGTTCGACAACGGCATCGCCCTTTGCCCCCGACTGTACGGTTTGCACGAACGGATAAAGATTTACGACTACTAGCTGAAATGCTTCTATGCCGAGTTCGGCAAGTTGTTGTTCGTGAGCTTGAAGCCTCATGTCGGCTAGCAGCCCCCCGTGCACCTTTGGGTGCAGGGTTTTTACGCGCCCATCGAGCGATTCTGGAAAGCCAGTAATTTGTGAAACTTCTTGAACTTTGATGCCGGCATCCTTGAGCGCTTTGAAAGTACCACCGGTCGAAATGATTTCGACGCCCGATTCTTCTAGTGCGGCGGCCAGGTCTAGCAATCCGGTTTTGTCGGATACCGAAAGCAATGCTCGGCGAATTTCTACGCGATCTCTGTGGCGGTAGTCCGATGGTTTGTGGTCGTTTGTAGCGGCCATTACCTTGCCTTTGCTAGTTCGGAAAGATTTATTTTCTGATCGACAATTTCTTTTAGCGTAGAAACTAAAAGTTCGCGCTCAACGATTTTTATTCTCTCGTGTAATTCATACGGGGTGTCATCGGTTAGCACTGAAACTTCGCGCTGGGCAATCTTTGGTCCGGTGTCTACGCCATCGTCGACGATGTGAATTGTTACGCCGGTGACTGCAACCTTTGCCTCGATGGCATCGCGGACCGCGTGTGCTCCTGGGAATGCCGGCAAAAGCGACGGATGGGTATTTATCAAGTTTGGCGACAGTGCGGAAACAAAATTCGAAGGCAAAACTTTCATAAAACCGGCGAGAACAACTAGGTCTGGTCGAAAGTGTTTAACGTTTTCCAACAGCACAGCTGCCCATGCTTCGCGAGTTGCAAAAGCGCTTGGCGAAACTACAAAAGTTGGCACACCGAAGTGATCAGCGTGAGCTAAACCATCCGCCGGATTATCCGAACCAACCGCCACAATCTTGGCGCCGAACAGTGGGTTTTCGGTCGCTTCGAGCAAAGCCTTCAGGTTTGAACCCGAGCCAGAAATTAGCACGACGACCGACAACATTTGATTAGTTTACCCTTGTCGATTTATGACCATTGGGTGATCTGGTTTATTCGGTCGTGCACTAAAGAACGCCGCCAGAATTGAAACCGCGGCAACCTCGACAAACAAAACCGCACCCACAATCAGCGGATGAACTCCGACGGTTTGTAATCTAGCCGGACCGATCCCGCCTGACGCAATCACCGCTAACAAAGCGATTTCAACCGAAGCAACCGTGGCGATTGCGAGCCCCAAAGCAATCGTCGCGCTCCAAACCGATGCAAACTCGAATCTAATTTCTTCTGAGTAGCGACGAATCATTAATGTTGCTGCAAAGGCTCCAAGCAAGGGCACGACAACGGCAACTAATCCGAAATCGCTGTGGCCAACCGGAATTGCAGCTGTAATCGGCAACGCCGGCAGTGGGCCGACAATTGTTCCGAGCGGACTTATTAGCGAACCGGTTCCGATCTGAAAACCAACTCCGGTAAACCAACTTGCTCCATAGACAACGAGGTTTGGCAGCACGGCAATTTGACCAAATGTAATCATCAGCCCGCCCAAGAAACTAACTTGCAGTCCCTCGAATAAACGAATCGCCTGAATCCAGTTCACCGCGGTCAATATCGAAATGAAAATTGCGGAGACGAGCAAGAGAATTGCAACTACTGCTGTTCCTGCTCGAAGTGCCGGAATACTAACCGCGCGAATCGCCCAAGGCATGTTTTCATAGCGACGTTGCAACCACAAGCGAATCGCTTCGCGTTCTGCCGACTCGGCGAGACCCGATGCATCTGCATAGGCCATTCGTTTTCCAAAAAGCGATCCGAGAATTACGAAAAACAAAAAGAAGGCAGGCGGAAAAAACGTACCCTGCCAGGTAACTGGATAAACCGCCTTATCGTAAGCAGCAGTCGAAAGTCCAAATGAGATTGCTCCGTAAACTAGCGCCGATGCCAGCCAGGCCGGCC
>JBJTNR010000082.1:0-4319 GCA_046074145.1 Rhodoluna sp. | reverse complement strand
TTCAAACCCTGCCGGCACCAGCCCCGTTAAAGTCGGGCGTACTTCGCATCATTCCACTCGGTGGCATCGGCGAAATCGGTCGCAACATGACCGTCTTCGAAATCGATGGCAAAATCCTCATCGTCGACTGTGGCGTACTCTTCCCTGAAGAGCACCAGCCGGGGGTTGATGTCATCCTTCCTGACTTCGGTTATCTGCGCGAACGCCTGAGTGACATCGTCGGCATCATGCTGACTCACGGTCACGAAGATCACATCGGTGGTGTGCCTTATCTGTTGCGTCTGCGCGAAGACATTCCGCTGATTGGTTCTGCGCTAACCCTGGCTTTTGTTGAAGCCAAGCTCAAGGAACACAAGATCACAGCCAAGACTTCGGTGGTCGCTGAGGGTCAGCGCAAGCAGCTGGCCGGTTTTGACCTTGAGTTCGTGGCGGTCAATCACTCAATTCCAGACGCGCTCGCGGTGGTAATCCGCTCGAAGGCTGGTTCGGTATTGCACACCGGTGATTTCAAAATGGACCAGATTCCACTCGATGGCCGACTCACTGACCTCCGCGCTTTTGCCCGAATCGGTGAAGAGGGTCTCGACCTTTTCATGTGTGATTCAACCAACGCGGATGTGCCTGGGTTTACTCCGCTCGAAAAAGATATCGGCCCGGTAATTGAAAACGTGATTGCACGAAGCAAGCGTCGCGTCATCGTGGCATCTTTTTCTTCGCACGTGCATCGAGTCCAGCAAGTGGTCGATGCAGCGGTAGCGAATAATCGCAAGGTTGCGCTGGTTGGGCGAAGCATGGTTCGCAACATGCAGATTGCTCAAGAGATGGGCTATCTCAAAGTTCCAGATGGTGTGCTAATCGATTCCAAACACGCCAACGATATTCCGGAAAACCAATTGGTCTATATGTCCACTGGGTCACAGGGCGAACCGATGGCCGTGCTTGCCCGCATGGCAAATCTGGAGCACGACATTCAGGTTGGCGAAGGCGACACTGTTATTCTTGCCAGCTCACTAATTCCCGGCAACGAAAATGCGGTCTACCGAGTCATTGATGGACTCACCAAGCTCGGCGCCAACGTCGTGCACAAGGGCAACGCCAAAGTGCACGTCTCTGGACATGCCGCAGCGGGAGAGTTGCTTTACTGTTACAACATTTTGAAGCCAAAAAATGTCATGCCGGTGCACGGTGAGTATCGTCACCTGATCGCCAATGGAAAACTTGCCGAACAAACCGGAGTGCCAAGTGAACGCGTGCTCATTTCGGAAGACGGATGGGTAATCGATCTTGAGAACGGAATCGCACAAATCGTTGGGGCGGTCGAATGCGGATTGCTCTATGTTGACGGCAAAACCGTCGGCAAGATTACCGAGGAAGATTTGCACGACCGACGGGTATTGGCCGAAGAAGGTTTCATTTCGATTTTCTGCACCATCGACGGCGCTACCGGCAAGGTCAAGGTTGGTCCGGAAATCCGAGCCAGAGCATTTGCTGAAGCCGATCATGTCTTCGACGACGTAAAGCCACAGATTTCACTGGCGTTGGCACAGGCTGCCGCCGAAGGGGTCCGCGATGCTCACGCGATGCAGCAGGTGATTCGTCGAACCATCGGTACCTGGGTAAACAAGGCTCACCGACGTCGTCCGATGATTATTCCGGTGGTCATCGTCGACTAGCACCGCTAGCCTCCAATGATTTGGCGGGGGTCGCTGTTACTGTTTCCGCATGGCTACGCGCAAACCAGCTTCACGTAAACCTGCCCGGCAGGCGGCTAGCGCTACCCAGAAGCAGAATCTTGGCGTCCGGATTTACATGCTTTTGGCCCATGCCGTAGGCGCGGGCGCTCGAGCCCTTAGCCCAGAAAAAATCGCCAAAGAAGACCGCCGCGATGGACTGCCATTCGCCATTTTTATGCTCGGGGTCGTCGGAGCCATCGTCGACTGGTTCCTAATCAAGCAGGATTGGGCTCTGGGGCTCCACGTGGTCACTTTCGGCTTGATGTTTGGCAAGCTAGCCTTCGCGCTCCCGGTGATCATGGTGATTTTTGCGATTTACCTGATGCGCCACCCTTCATCGGTCAAAGACAACGGTCGAATTGGTGTCGGTTTATTCCTGTTCCTGGTTTCGATCAGTGGCTGGTTCTGGTTGTTCGGCGCTCACCCGCAACCGAGCGACGGCGAATGGAAGTTGGCTTACCACGGTGGTCTTTTCGGCTGGTTGATTTCAATCCCGTTCTACAGCACCATCACAATCTGGGGAGCGGTGCCGATAATGGCACTAATTACCCTCGGTTCGATTTTGATTATGACGAAGACCGATCCGACTCGAATCGGTGAACGTCTCCGCGAACTAAAGCACTATCTGGTCGGCGAAGGAAAGACTCGCGACGAAGTTGCAGAGGTCGAAGAAGAAGAGATTCACGATGCTTTCGATGGCACCAAAGTGCCATGGTGGCGTCGCGGTAAGGGTGAAGCCGAGGAAGCTTTCGATAGCGCAATATCTGTCGAAGCACCAGAAGAAGACGAATTCGATAATTTGTTTGGCACCCGTCTAGTCGCCGAAGAAGTTCCATCAGTTGATCAGTCATTCCCGGTGAGCGATGCCACTCAGCCAATTGAACTAATTGATTCAATCGATGAAGAAGTTGGCGAAGATACAGCGCCGGTTGCCGTGCAGCAGGCCGCGAAGCCAGTGCGACTAAAGCCTTATGTGCTTCCGGCAGCAGACATCCTCAGCGCAGGTACTCCGCCGAAGGCTAAGACCGCGGCAAACGACGCAGTCGTTGCTGCGATTGGTTCGGTATTTGCAGAATTTGATATCGCGGCCAAGGTTGTTGGTTTTTCTCGCGGTCCGACAGTCACTCAGTATGAAGTCGAACTCGCACCTGGTGTAAAAGTTGAAGCAGTCACCAGGCTTTCAAGCAACATCTCTTATGCGGTGGCCTCAAATGAAGTTCGCATTCTTGCTCCGATTCCTGGCAAGTCACTCATCGGTATCGAGATTCCAAACACCGATCGCGAGATTGTTTCGCTTGGCGATGTGCTGCGTTCGCCGGTGGCTAAGGCATCTGCCCACCCGCTGACTATCGGTGTCGGTAAAGACGTCGAGGGTGGCTTCGTGATTGCCAACCTCGCCAAAATGCCGCACCTTTTGGTAGCCGGAGCCACGGGTGCAGGTAAGTCCAGTTTTATCAACTCGATGATTGTTTCGATTTTGATGCGTGCCAAGCCAGCCGAAGTTCGAATGATCCTGGTTGACCCTAAGCGAGTGGAGCTCACCGGTTACCAAGGCGTTCCTCACCTAATTACTCCAATCGTGACCGATGCCAAGAAGGCTGCAGAGATTTTGCAGTGGGTTGTCAAAGAGATGGACTCTCGCTACGACGATCTTGCGGCTTTCGGTTTTAAGCACATCGATGAATTCAACCGAGCAATCGTTGCCGGCACAGTCAAACTTCCTGAGGGAAGCGATCGCAAACTACAGCCGCTACCTTACCTGTTGGTTGTCGTTGACGAGTTGGCAGACTTGATGATTGTTGCACCGCGCGATGTTGAAGATTCGATTGTTCGCATTACTCAGCTGGCACGTGCCGCAGGTATCCACCTGGTGCTTGCTACTCAGCGACCATCCGTAGACGTGGTCACCGGTTTGATTAAGGCCAATGTGCCAAGTCGTCTGGCATTCTCAGTTTCTTCGATTACTGACTCGCGCGTTATTTTGGACCAGGGTGGAGCTGAGAAGTTGGTCGGTCAGGGTGATGCACTGTTCTCACCGATGGGCACCAACCGTGCAGTGCGTGTGCAAGGTGCGTGGCTACCTGAAAGTGAAATCGAAAGAGTTGTCGAGCACGTCAAGGCACAGATGCAAGCTGAGTATCGAGAAGACGTGGTCGAGGTTAAGGCAAAGGCAGTGGTCGATGCTGACATCGGCGACGATCTCGAAGTCCTCCTTCAGGCTGCCGAGCTAATTATTAATTCGCAATTTGGTTCTACTTCGATGTTGCAGCGTAAGTTGCGAGTTGGTTTCGCTAAGGCCGGGCGCCTAATGGACCTACTCGAGTCACGAAACATCGTTGGCCCATCCGAGGGGTCCAAGGCCCGCGAAGTTATGGTTCGCCCAGAAGAGTTGGGCACGATTCTTGCTCAACTTCGTGGTGAGCCAGGCTCAAAGGCTGCACCTGCGGTTGCGCAGGCGGCTCGAGAAATTGAGGCAGAGGCCGTTGGTTTTGAATCATTTGGTGCCGGCGATCCAGCAGATTTCGTGGCACGCGCAAATGACGATGACGACGATGATGGCGACGAAGACGCTTGGCAGTTGACGGG
>JBJTNR010000081.1:0-7675 GCA_046074145.1 Rhodoluna sp. | reverse complement strand
CCATCTTCGAGCACTAAAATCGCTTGACTCACTATGCAAGAACCTTTCGCATATTGACTACTTGTCTTTGAAACGTTTCCTGTTGGTGCATATCCGCGAATCTCAAGATTGTTGTCAGAGAAAAACCGGGAACACTGGCTGTTGGTTGCCAATCAATAGCAATAAGCCCGTCCTTCTCTACGACTCGATCAATAGCAGTTTGAACAGTCGAAGTTGAAAGAATTTGATGAGAATCAAGGGCAAGAGAATGCTGACCGTTGCGAATTATCAGCAATCCGTTGGTGAAAACGGTAACCCTAGCCCTACCACGCATACCCAGCCCATACGCTGTAATGCGTTCAAGGAGATTGGCCTGCGTTGATGTGGCTACGTAAAAACAATCAAACTTGTCTATGACCGAACCAAATGGGTCAAGCGCTGAAAGCGGCTTTCCAAACAACTTTTCTTGAGTTGCTGTGCGACTTCTCCAAGATTTGAATACCACTCCCAGCAAGAGGCTAAAAACAGACACTGCTACTAAAGCCATCACGAATTTAATATCCATCAGGCGCCCAACTCAACGAGCGAACCGTTTTTTACGGTAAATTTACCGCGGAAGATCGTATGCATAACTTGACCAGGCAATTCCATGCCTGCAAAAGGATTGTTTTTGGATTTGGAAGCTGAAGAACGGGAGATAACACGCTTCACCTTTGGATCAATTAATGTCAGGTTTGCAATTTTTCCGGCTTCTAAGGTTTGACCCTGATCTGGATCTCCGGCGATAAGCGCAGGATTCGTTGAGAGCACCTCAACTAATCTTTTCCAGTTTGACGCTCCTGAATCTACAAGAACAAGTTGAGCTATCGAAGCAGCCGTTTCAAGTCCTAGCATTCCAAAGGCTGCGGTGGCCCATTCGCAATCCTTTGACTCATCTGCATGAGGAGCATGGTCTGTTGCAATAATGTCAATGGTTCCGTCAATAAGCGCTTCCCGGAGAGCAAGCACATCGGCATTGGTTCTTAAAGGCGGATTTACTTTGAAAACAGGGTCGTAACTCCTTGCCGATTCGTCTGATAGCAACAAATGATGAGGCGTGACTTCAGCGGTGACTTTGATGCCGCGTTCTTTAGCCCATCTGATTATTGCCACAGATCCAGCGGTGCTTACGTGGCAAACATGCAATCTTGAATCAACATGCTCTGCCAAAAGAACATCTCGTGCAATTATTGATTCCTCTGCGACACTTGGCCAACCCGCTAAACCAAGATCGGCGCTCACTGAACCTTCGTTCATCTGAGCACCCTCTGTTAATCGGGGATCTTGAGCGTGTTGAGCTATTACTCCCCCGAAAGATTTCACATATTCAAGAGCTCGACGCATGATCAAGGGATCATGAACACATTTACCGTCATCCGAAAATACTCGAACCCTTGCCCTGCTTGTGGCCATTGTTCCAAGTTCGGCAAGATGTTTACCTTCAAGCCCAACCGTAACTGCGCCAACGGGAAAAACATCTACGTATCCGGCTTCCTTTCCAAGTGATGCGATTTGTTCAACCACGCCCGCTGTGTCTGCAACCGGACTGGTATTTGCCATAGCGTGCACAGCCGTATAACCACCCAGAGCTGCCGCTTGACTACCGGTCAACACGGTTTCACTTTGCTCGAAACCGGGTTCGCGTAAATGAGTGTGCAAATCCACAAACCCAGGTAATGCAATCAGACCCGTGCAATCAATCAAATTGCCAGTTAGGCCCTTGCCTATCTCGGTAATTCGATCCTGTGAAAAAGAAATGTCGACAACCTCGCCGTTTTCAATTTGAACGTTCTGCAAAACTGTTGGATTAGGCATGAAGACTCCTATCATTCGACATTAGCCAAAACAAAACCGCCATTCGCACCGCAACCCCATTTGTTACTTGGTCGAGAACTGTCGACTGCGGTGAATCTGCTGACTTGGCGTCAATTTCGAGCCCTCGATTCATCGGCCCAGGATGCATGACTATCGAAGAGCGGTCCATTAGGGCTAAGCGATCGAAATTCATTCCCCAAATCCTTGAAAATTCCCGTTCGCTAGGAAGGTAAGAACCGCTCATTCGTTCGGATTGAATACGAAGCATCATTATGACGTTTGGGTTGAATTCCTGAATTGCTGTATCAAGGGAATGCGATACTGCAACATCCCAGTGCGCAATCTCGGATGGAATCAAAGTTGGTGGTCCAACTAGTACAACTCGAGCCCCTAAGGCTTTAAGCAACATAAGATTTGAGCGAGCAACTCTTGAATGCAGAATGTCGCCTACAATCGCCACTTTTATTCCCTCGAGATTTTTTCCTAGGCTATCCGCTCCAAAGAAACGCTTTCGAATTGTGAACGCATCTAACAGAGCCTGTGTTGGGTGTTCGTGAGTACCATCTCCGGCGTTGATTATGCTGCCTTCGATCCACCCGCTATGCGCCAAAGTATGGGCTGAACCAGATGCCGAATGTCGGATAACTACGGCGTCAGCGCCCATAGCTTCTAAGGTTTGAGCTGTGTCTTTGAGGCTTTCGCCTTTCGACAAGCTCGAACCCTTAGCCGAAAAATTGATAACATCTGCGGAAAGGCGCTTTGCGGCGAGTTCAAATGAAATTCTCGTTCTGGTTGAATCCTCGAAGAAAAGGTTCACCACCGTTTTGCCGCGCAAAGTTGGAAGTTTCTTAATTTCCCGACTATTAACCTCGGTCATCGATTCGGCAATGTCTAAAATTTCGATCGCCTTACCGCGATCCAAATCTGCGCTCGACAAAAGGTTTTTCATGAGGAAATCTCCACCGAATTTAGATCATCAATTTCTGACAGTTGAACATTTATTCGTTCTTCTTTTGAAGTTGGAAGATTTTTACCAACGAAATCAGCTTTTATCGGAAGTTCCCTGTGACCGCGATCAACAAGAACCGCTAGCTGCACGGCTTTTGGGCGTCCGTAATCATTCAACGCATCAAGGGCCGCGCGAACGGTGCGACCGCTGAACAAAACATCATCAACTAAAACAACAACTTTATTGTCGATGCCCTGTTTTGGAATTTGAGTTCCAAGAACGTTTCTCGTCGGTTGCCTGTTTAAATCGTCACGATACATCGTGATGTCTATGCATCCTTGTATTTCTTCAACAATTAATCCCGGGTTTTTTGCACAAATTATTTGAGCTATACGTTCGGCCAATTGAACGCCGCGAGTTGGAATACCCAGAATTACTAGATCTTTAGGCTTGCCAGAATTATTCGAAAACTGGGATTCAAGAATTTCATGAGCAATGCGCTTAATTGAACGATCGATGTCGTCGCTGCTCAAGACGGTGCGTGCGGACACGCCCACCTCCTTCTCCGCCTCGCAGGACGGTCTTTAAAGGATGTTTATTAGTAAAACCCTATCAGTAAGAGTTTTTAATTCGCAGTTTTCGTGGAGACAATCTTTGAAAGAAGTCCATTTATAAAGGAGCCAGACTCATCCGTTGATAACTCCTTGGCTAGTTCTACGGCTTCATTTACGGCTACGGCATCTGGAACGACGTCGTTGAATAGTATCTCCCAAACAGCGACTCTTAAGATGGCTCTGTCCAAATTCGGCATTCGATCGATTGCCCAACCCTGCGAGTACGTTTCGAGAAGATCGTCAATCTCGGCGTAATGCTCAACGATTCCGGCCACGATTTCCCGAGCATAACCAAATATTTCGTCTTGATTCTGTCGATCTGAGTTTAAAGCTGCAACCTCATCAAGAAGTTGGAGGGGTGAAATTTTTCTAAGATCGGCAGCAAAAACGGCATCTACTGCCCTTTTTCGTGCCTTTGTTCGGGAGCTCAACTTATTAGTCGGTTACGCGACCAAGGTAATCGCCGGTTCGAGTATCGACTCGCACCTTGGTGCCGTTTTCAAGAAAAAGAGGTACCTGGATTTGCAAACCGGTTTCGACCGTTGCCGGCTTGGTGCCACCGCTTGAACGATCGCCTTGTAACCCTGGTTCGGTATAAGTAACCTCAAGAACTACTGATGCTGGAAGTTCAACATATATCGGATTACCCTCATGCAACGCAACCACTGCTTCTTGGTTTTCGAGAAGGTAATTCTTAGCATCACCGACCGTTGCGTCGCTCAGGCTCATTTGATCGAATGTTTCACCATCCATGAAAACAAAACCTTCGCCGTCGTTGTATAGATAAGTCATGTTGCGCTTGTCCACATTCGCTGTCTCAACCTTGACGCCAGCATTGAAAGTCTTATCTACTACTTTGCCGGTCATGACATTTTTTAATTTCGAACAAACGAAAGCCGCACCTTTGCCAGGTTTAACGTGCTGAAATTCAACTACTGCCCAAAGTTGTCCCTCTATGTTTAGGACCATTCCGTTTTTTAAATCGTTTGAGGTTGCCAAGAAAAATCACTCGTTTCAAAGAAAATATTTCGCCCAAGTGGGCACAGCCAATAAGTTTAGTGGCTGGCGTTTCGGGAAAGCTCGTCTAGTGCCAGTAAATAGGAGTCCAAACCAAATCCGGCAATCACGCCGGTAGCAACTCCAGAAATCACACTGTTGTGTCGAAATTCTTCACGGGCATGCGGATTACTCAAATGCACTTCGATGAGTTTTCGACCCGATTTAGTAACCAAAACTGCGGCGTCACGCACCGCATAGGAATAGTGCGTGAAAGCTGCTGGATTTAGAATTACGTCCATTGCTTTATCGGCCGCTTCATGAAGCCAACCAATTAGTTCAGCCTCAGAATCGGTTTGGCGAATTTCGACGTTTAAACCCGATTTATCGGCATGATTCGAGATGCTTTTGGTTAAACCCGCATAATCGATCGAACCGTAAATGTCCGGCTCTCGAGTTCCGAGGCGACCTAAATTAGGTCCGTTTAATACCAAAACATGTGCCATGTGAAAAGATTACCGTTCGGCTAGCAGATTTCCTGAAAAGCAGCGTGAAGCATTTCATCGGTAGGTGAAGTCATAATCGTTGGCTTACCTATGGCGTCGAGCACAACGAATCTAAGGCTTCCCGCTCTGCTCTTTTTGTCTCGTTGCATCGCACTCAGCAGTTGTGGCCATTTCTCTGCGTTATAACTGACTGGCAGCCCAAGCGCGGTAAGAATCTTTTTATGGCGATCGACATCGGCGTCGCTTAGTCTGCCAGCTATTCGAGCCAATTCGGCAACAAAGACCATGCCGATGGATATAGCTGCCCCATGCCTCCATTTATATCTTTCGGCAAGTTCTATTGCGTGACCTAACGTGTGCCCATAGTTGAGGATCTCCCGTAGAGAGCTTTCCCTAAAATCTGCGGCGACTACATTCGCCTTAATTTGAATGGATCTTCTAATTAGCTCCAAGAGCATTTCGGATTGGGGATCCGTCGCGGATCCAATGTCTGCTTCTATGATTTCAAGTATTTTTTCGTCTGCGATAAACCCATACTTAACAATCTCGGCAAAACCAGCTAACAAATCATTTCGAGGTAACGTGTTCAAGGTATTTATGTCAACAAAAACTGCTCGCGGCGAGTGGAAAACTCCAACTAAGTTTTTGCCCTCCGAAGTGTTTATGCCAGTTTTACCGCCAATTGCAGCATCAACCATTCCAAGGAGAGTTGTTGGAATTTGAATTAAGTCAACGCCCCGTAGCCAAGTTGCGGCAACGAAGCCGGCCAAATCCGTTGTAGAACCTCCACCAAAACCAATAACAGCATCTGTGCGAGTGAAATCTGCTTTACCCAGGATTGACCAACAAAACGCGGCAACCTCGACGCGTTTTGCATCCTCACTGTCTGGAACCCCAGCCAAAATCGTTTCAAATCCGGCTTCTTGAAGAGAATTCCGAAGCATTTCAGCTGAATTTGTAAGTGCGACTGGATGAACAACTAGAACTTTTCTAGTTTGATGAGACAAAGATTTCGATACCTCATCAAGCAAAGCCCGTCCTATGAAAACCTCATATGGACGATCGACCGCGACGGTAATTGATTGCATGGCTTCCATTAGATTCCAAGTCTTTCACGAATCTCCGAAATAGTTGCGGCTAGAGGCTGCGTTGAAGTATTGATTTCATAATCCGCAATCGAACTATAAATGGGTTTTCTGGATTCGTAGATACGTTTCCAGTCCTCTACGCCATTTTTCAATAAAGGGCGGTTTCCGTGGCTAAGCCTCGAGGTTATGTGCCTTCCGTCAGTTGAAAGATATATCACGGTGCAATTCTCAATTACTTTCTGAGCCTCCGCCGAAAGTACTGCACCGCCACCGGTAGCTACAACACCCGAGTTTGCGCACGCTTTTTGCAAAGCGATTAATTCAAACTCGCGAAATTTAGCCTCTCCTAGGTCGGCGAAAATTTTCTCAATACTTCCATGCTCTTCCACGACCAAAGCATCCGTGTCGGTGAAAGGAAGATTCAAAGCTCTCGCAAGTTTTTTTCCAACGGTAGTCTTGCCGACGCCCATTGGGCCGATAAGCACAATTGCCCGATGCTGATCAGGCATCGGAGGTGTTGACGGATTTTAAAACGGCTGGAATGTTTTCCAAATAGGAATCTAAATTGCGTTTCGTTTCGGCAAGCGAATCGCCACCAAATTTTTCAAGAACAGCATTTGCAATTACAAGAGCAACCATGGCTTCAGCCACGATGCCAGCGGCCGGAACTGCGCATACGTCAGATCTTTGGTGATGCGCTTTGGCGGCTTCGCCCGTGGCAACATCAATGGTTGCAAGAGCCTTAGGAATTGTCGAAATCGGTTTCATTGCCGCACGAACTCGAAGAATTTCACCGTTTGACATGCCGCCTTCGATGCCACCGGCTCGGTCTGTTATGCGCCGACTCACGCCGGAGGTATCCCGCAGTATTTCATCATGAGCTACTGAACCTCGACGTTTCGCGGTTTCGAAACCGTCTCCAACTTCCACGCCTTTGATGGCTTGGATACCCATTAGAGCTCCTGCTAATTGTGAATCAAGTCTGCGATCCCAGTGGACGAAACTTCCAAGACCTGGAGGAAGGCCATAAACCAACGTTTCAACAACGCCGCCTAAAGTGTCGCCCTCTTTATGGCACTCATCTACTTCGGCAACCATTCTCGCCGAAAGTTCTGAATCAAAAGCTCTCATGTCATCTTCGTCGATTTTTTTACTATCAATCGGTCGAGGAAGCGCAGAATCAATTTCTGCTGATACTGGGCCAATTGCAACCGTGTGGGTAACAAGATTTATGCCCAATTCACTTAGAAAGCTAGCCGCAACCGCACCGAGAGCAACACGTGTCGCGGTTTCTCTTGCGCTGGCACGTTCCAAAACAGGTCGGCTGTCAAGGAATCCGTATTTCTGCATGCCAGTAAAATCCGCGTGACCTGGTCGTGGCCTGGTTAGTGCTTCTGCGCGCGCCCCTGATAACTTTTCATCTGCTACCGGATCTGCAGACATGACGTCTTGCCATTTAGGCCACTCGGTGTTGGCAACGGTGATAGCAACTGGCCCACCCATTGTTAGTCCATGTCGAATGCCACCAGACAACGAAACTTCGTCTTGCTCAAATTTCATGCGGGCGCCTCGACCGTAACCTAGTCTTCGCCGAGCCAAAGCATTTTGAATAGTTTCTGTCGTAACCGGAATTCCTGCAGGCAAACCTTCAATAATGCCGATTAACTCAGGCCCGTGTGATTCTCCAGC
>JBJTNR010000080.1:0-3190 GCA_046074145.1 Rhodoluna sp. | reverse complement strand
GAAGGTTGTGGAGATCACGCTCTTGAATATATGACCGGAGGTACCGCTGTAATTCTTGGACCGACCGGTCGAAATCTTGGTGCCGGAATGTCTGGCGGCGCAGCGTACATCTACAAACTTCGTGCCGATCATTTAAATCAGGAAGCATTAACGGCCAATGAACTACAGCTTCAAGAAATTGAAGGTGAGTCGGAACACGAATTAAAGAAATTGCTTGAACTGCATGTGTTGCACACAGATTCACAGCTCGCAAAGAATATTCTGGCTAATTTCAATTCGGAACTGGATAATTTCACTCGCTTGGTACCAAGCGACTACTCAGCCGTTTTAGCTATTCGGGCGAAAGCGCAGCAAGCCGGGCTCGACCCAGACAGCGATGCAATTTGGAAAGAAATTCTTGAGGTGACAAATGGCTGATCCAAAAGGTTTTCTAAAAAATACGGAAAGACAAACAGCTGAGCGTCGACCTATTTCGGTTCGCATTATGGACTGGAAAGAAGTTTATGAGGCTCGAGACTCTGCAACCGTGCAACGTCAAGCCGGTAGATGCATGGATTGCGGTGTGCCATTTTGTCACCAGGGCTGTCCGCTTGGAAACCTCATTCCAGAGTGGAACGACTTAACTTGGCGAAATGAAAACGGAAACGCCATCGAAAGATTGCACCAAACTAATAATTTTCCAGAATTTACGGGGCGCCTATGCCCGGCTCCTTGTGAATCATCTTGCGTATTGGGTATAAATCAACCCGCGGTCACTATCAAGGAAATCGAAGTTTCTATTATTGATAGGGCCTTCGATGAAGGTGCGGTTAGGCCACATGCTCCGGAACGCCTCACCGGGAAAACCGTCGCAGTGGTTGGCTCCGGACCAGCTGGTTTGGCGGCAGCACAGCAACTAACTAGAGCTGGGCACACTGTCGCAGTATTTGAGCGTGATGAAAAAATCGGTGGATTACTCCGCTTCGGAATTCCGGACTTCAAAATGGAGAAGATTCACATCGACAGGCGCCTTTCTCAAATGGAGGCGGAAGGAACCAGGTTCAGAACCGGTGTAAACATCGGCACCGACATTACCTGGGAAGACCTGCGCGCACGGTATGACGCGGTACTAATTGCTACCGGTGCGACTGAACCGAGAAACATAGAAATTCCGGGAAGAGAGCTTAACGGGATTCATTTTGCGATGGAATATTTGACCCAGGCAAACCGCAAGGTTAGTGGCTCAGATATTGTTGATCAAATTACCGCGTCTGGTAAAAACGTGATCATTCTCGGTGGTGGGGACACGGGCGCAGACTGCCTTGGCACCGCAACCCGCCAAGGGGCTAAGTCCGTGACAACGCTAGCAATCGGTAAGCAACCGCCTAGCGAAAGACCAGAGAACCAACCTTGGCCCATCATGCCAACGCTTTTCGAAATTTCAAGTGCGCACGAAGAGTTCGGCGATCGAAGTTACCTGTCAGCGACAGTTGAGTTTGTTGGAAAAGACGGCAAATTAACCGGAGTCAAGGTGGCCGAAACCGAATTCGTCGACGGCAAAAGACTACCTAAAGCTGGCACCGAGCAAGTTCTACCAGCTGATTTAGTTCTCATCGCTCTTGGGTTCGTAGGTCCAGAAACAGGCACTGCTCGCGAGCAAAGTTCTATTGAAGCTGACTCCAGAGGTAATTTCGCTCGCAACAGGGATTGGGCAACGAACCTGCCGGACGTTTTCGTCGCCGGAGACGCGGGTAGAGGACAAAGTTTGATTGTTTGGGCAATTGCCGAAGGGCGATCTGCCGCTGCAGCGATCGATAAGTTCCTCGAGGGAAGCAGCGAACTCCCGCAGCCGGTAACCACAAAAGACAAACCTTTTCACATCTAATAAACAAATTAAGGGAATTAAATGAGACGCGCAAAAATTGTTGCAACACTAGGGCCAGCAACATCGACCTATGAGAGCATCCGCGCAATTATCGAAGCTGGCGTCGACGTTGCTCGAATGAACCTCAGTCACGGTAGCTACGATGTGCACGAAGAGATTTATCGCACAGTTCGCAAAGCTGCTGCTGATTTAGATAAGCCGGTTGGTATTTTCGTTGATCTGCAGGGGCCAAAAATCCGATTGGCTAGGTTCAAAGACGGACCGGTCATGTTGGAAAAAGGCGCCACTTTCAAGATCACTATCGACGAGGTAGATGGTGACGTGAACATATGCGGAACCACGCATAAGGGTTTATGTGGCGACGTTAAACCAGGGGACACATTGCTGATTGATGATGGCAAAGTCGCGCTAAGAGCTACCGAAGTGACTGACAAAGTTGTAACAACAATTGTCGAAATTCCCGGGCAAGTTTCAAACAACAAAGGCATTAACCTACCCGGCGTAGCTGTCAACGTGCCAGCACTTTCCGAAAAAGATGAAGAAGACTTACGATGGGGCATTCGCCTTGGCGTGGACATGGTCGCTTTGAGTTTTGTTCGTAACGCCAGCGACATTGTTCGCGTTCATGAAATCATGAACGAAGAAGGCACACACCTTCCGGTGATTGCAAAAATCGAGAAACCTCAGGCTGTTGAGGCTCTCGAGGAAATTATTGACGCTTTCGACGGAATAATGGTTGCGCGCGGAGATTTAGGTGTCGAATTGCCATTCGAAGATGTTCCATTAGTTCAAAAGAGAGCCGTTGAGTTGGCAAGGCGATGGGCTAAACCTGTAATTGTCGCGACTCAGATGCTTGAAACGATGATCGAAAACTCGAGACCAACTAGAGCTGAAGCGTCGGATGTTGCTAACGCAATTCTTGATGGTGCCGATGCTGTAATGCTGTCCGGAGAAACATCGGTTGGTAAATGGCCGGTTGAAACCGTTCAAGCAATGGCTCGAATAATCGAGTCAACTGAAGACCACGGATTGGAAAGAATTCCGCCATTGGGAACACGTCCTCACACTCATTCAGGTGCGGTTTCACTTGCCGCAGTGGAAATTGCGGAATTGCTTGGCACCAAATTTGTTTGCGTATTCACCGAATCCGGTGATTCGCTGCGTCGAGTTTCACGATTGCGATCCGCTGTACCGACTTTGGCATTCACTCCTAGCGAAACTATTCGAAATCGCTTGTCATTGGTTTGGGGAGCACACTCATATCTTGTTGCGCCGGTTAAACACACCGATGACATGATGGCGCAGGTTAATGAATTAGTTCTTGCA
>JBJTNR010000079.1:0-3633 GCA_046074145.1 Rhodoluna sp. | reverse complement strand
ATTTACTGGGCGACCAGATTTTTTAGTTCGCGGAGATTACGAACTCGAATTTGTTAATCACAAATTAGTTGCGCGCAAAAACCCGACTGGTGGCGATTCCGCGAAATACATAGCCTGGGACGCGAAGCTCGCTGGCAACGCCAAGCCGCACTATTTATTACAGGTTGCGCTTTACGTTGAAGCGCTGAATGCACTCGGTCTAAAAGCCGATGGCATGCACGGATTAATTCTAGGTTCTCGCCGAGTAGAACTTTTTGAAGAGGGCGAGATTGTTCCGGCGATGCAAAAGGCGCGCGCCCACCTAGAGCGCGAATTCGAATTCGCCGCAACCGACACGGCAACTTTCGAACTGAAGCACCTCACATTGCATTGCACGACCAAAGCAGATTGCGACATTTGCGAATATCCAGATTTGTGTGAGCATGACCGAAAAGAAATTGATCACCTGGTGCAGGTTGCCGGCATCAACAAGTCTCAAATTGAGAAACTAAAGAAGGCTGGCATCGACAGCATGGCTGCCTTAGGGGCGGCTGGCGATGACCAGCGGCCAAGCGATTTTGTAGCTGCCACTTTTGACAAGCTTCGCAAACAAGCGAGCCTGCAGACCGAATTCCGCACCACCGGAAAGCATAAATATTTAGTGGTCGATGATCCAGAAATCGGCGTGCTGCCTCCGATAGCCGACGGGGACATTTTCTTTGACATGGAAGGCTTTCCGTATTTCGAAGAACGTGGCGGCTTGGAATATCTTTTTGGCGCAATTACCCGCGATGGCAAAGGCACAAAGTTTCATGCATGGTGGGCCCACGATCGCGAAGAAGAAGCCAAGGCTTTTGCCGGCTTTGTGAAGTTTGCTTACGACCGCTTGCAAGCAGACCCGGCTGCGCATATTTATCACTACGCTCCGTATGAGGTAACTGCGCTAAATAAGTTAGCCTCACGTCACGGCATCATGGAAGCCGAAGTAGATTGGCTCATTACCGAAGACAAAATGATTGACCTTTATAAGGTGGTCAAAGGTTCGATTATGGTTAGCCAACCGAGTTACTCAATTAAGAAACTCGAAGCGTTTTATAAATTTGGTCGTAAGTCAGCTGTGGTCGATGCCGATTCGAGCATCGAGCAATACGAGGAATACCGACAGGCGATTGAATTCGATGCCAGCGAGGCAGCGCGCTTGCTGCAAGAGATTAGCGATTACAACGAAGATGACTGCGTTTCGACTCTTGCGCTTTATGACTGGTTGTCATCGATGCCCGGTGCGCACCAAAAATATGTTCAGCACCGCCAGGCGGTAGATAGAAAAAAAGCTGAGTGGGCTGCTGACCCCGACGACGAAGACAGCGCAACCGCTCGTGCAGAACGCGAACTTGCTGAGCTTCAAAAAGCCACCAATCACATGGCCAAGGCTGTTGAAAATTGGCGCTGGGGTGAATCCGACGATGGCGACTATCGCGCGCTGGTCTGGCAAGCGCTCATGCACTCCGTGCTTTATTACAAACGCGAAGAGGTAATAGTTTTTCGCGAACGATTCATGCGTCGGGAAGCTGTAGATGAAACACTGCACGCCGATCGTAAGGCGCTTGTAGTTTCCGGTTGCACTCGAGGCGCCAGCGAATTTGATGGTTTGCAACTTGACCCAAACGTGATGATCACAATCGAATATCACTATCTACTCGAACCCGGGCAAACACTCATGTTGTCAGAAGGCACAAACCTATGGGTGCGTTACAGCTACGGCGCAAACCAACACGAACTCGATCACGGCTCTCTAGTTTCGATAGATGGCGATCGCGTTACCTTTAGTCGCAAAACTAAATTTATGAACGCGCAATTTGAGCCGAATGCGATTTTTGAAAATTTGCACATTCGACCGGCTGGCAAGCAAGATGCAGTTCGAGACAATGCGCTCGAATTGGCAAACCAATGGGTCTCGCCTGATTATCCGGCGCCTACCGGAAGCCCAATCATCGACCTGCTGATGCGTCGCAAACCACAGCTGGTTGATTCGGGTGCCCTCAAGCCTGTGGCTGGCGAAGACTACTTACCTTCGGTAATCGATGCCGTGCAGCGACTAAGCAATTCTGTGCTTGCCATTCAAGGGCCACCAGGCTCTGGCAAAACATATTTGGGCTCTCGCACCATCAAACATTTAGTCGATGCCGGAAAACGCGTTGCGGTAGTAGCCAATTCGCATTCGGCCGTTGAAAATCTTTTGACCGGCTGCCTCGAAGCTGGAGTTGGCGCTAACCAGATTGCGAAACAAAACAAGGGCGGTGACCGTGAGGCTAAGCCTTGGACAACTCCGTCGAGTTACTCGGTGCTGAGAAACTGGCGCGCAAAACAGTCTGGTGGTTTCGTAATCGGCGGCACCTCCTGGACATTTGCTAATGCCGCGGTGCTTGAGCTAAAGTTCGATTACTTATTTATCGATGAAGCGGCGCAATTTTCACTTGTCGATGCAATTGCAATCGGAACTGGTTCGAACAACATGGTTTTGCTCGGCGACCCGCAACAATTGACTCAGGTCGTGCAAGCAATTCATCCGGGAGGTGTCGACAACTCGGCACTCGGTCACTACATGGGTGAACAAGAAATTCTCGACGCCGAACACGGATACTTTGTCGAGGTGACCAGACGCATGCACCCGGCGGTAAACGCACCGGTGTCTTGGTTGTCTTACCAGGGGCGACTTCACTCGCACCCAGAGGCTTCGACTCGGGCGGTCGCAGGTTTGCTACCTGGTTTCAGTTTGGTTCCGGTGCAACACATCGGAAACGCTTCTCACTCAACCGAAGAGGTCGATGTGGTGTTGAAACTCACTCGTGAATTCGTGCCAAAGGTTGGCCAGAGTGAGGTGCTGATTGTGGCACCATACAACGCGCAGGTGAATTTAATTCGCGATGCTTTAGATGCTGCTGGGTTTGATGCGGTTCAAGTCGGCACGGTTGATAAATTCCAAGGACGCGAAGCAATGATCGTGATCATTTCTTTGGCTGCTTCGAGCGCCGAGGACGCACCCCGTGGACTGGAGTTCTTG
This sequence comes from Rhodoluna sp., assembly GCA_046074145.1. Lineage (GTDB taxonomy): Bacteria > Actinomycetota > Actinomycetes > Actinomycetales > Microbacteriaceae > Rhodoluna. The sequence goes on along the minus strand of JBJTNR010000079.1, from coordinate 593 downwards.
CTAGACCGAAATCGCCTAAATGTTGCACTATCTAGGGCAAAGACCAATAGTTACCTGGTGCATAGCCCCGACCTGATGCGCGCGCAATTTAGAAACGTTGCCGATGTCAAAGCCATTTCAAGGCTTGCCGGCTTATTGCAATTTGCGGTCTAAATTACTTAGCCATCAATTTTTTAACGCGAGGAACAACTTCGGTTGCGTAAAGTTCGATTGATTTCATCATCTTGCTGTGCGTCATGTTTCCATTCGCATATTTGAGGTCGAATCGAGTTGCTCCGGTCGACTGCATTGCATAGGTGATTCTCTCTGCAATTGAATCAGGTGCGCCAGCGTAAACCGAACCGTTAATAGCTTCGGCCATAAAGTGCGAATGTGATGTCGGTCCCCAACCTCGCTCGCGACCAATACGTCCAAAACTAGATTCATATGCAGGCCACATTTCTTCGCGGGCTTGCTCGTCGGTGTCGGCGATGTGACCAGGTGAATGAATCGAAATCGGAAGAGGCGTGCGCCCGAATTTCTCGAGTGCATCGTGGTACAACTTCGAGAACGGTGCAAATCTAGCTGGATCCCCGCCGATAATCGCAAGAGCA
>JBJTNR010000078.1:0-2916 GCA_046074145.1 Rhodoluna sp. | reverse complement strand
CGAAAACAAGAAGACCTCCCAGAAATGGGAGGTCTTCTTGTTTATGGAGACTGCGGGGCCTTCGCACAGTGTGTCGCTGAATCTTTGATAACTTCAAAGATTCTTAACGCCCCACACTGGGTGCTCGCTAGTCTCCACCTTTGCTGCCGAAGGGCAATATGGCGTTGGGTAGACTTGGGGCCTGGGGGAAAAATGCAGTATTGCAATGATTGCTTTAACAAGATGGACGACGATGCTCTGCATTGTTCTAACTGTCAGTCGCGAGACATTCGGCCATTCGAAATTGATACCAGTAGTCTGCCTGAACTCGAGAGTTTGGCAGAAGGTCGACAGGTCGACGCTGAGGCTCCGCCAAAGATTGATCGCCTTTACCTCGTTGAGCCAAAAGAAAAGACTCAACCTGGCACTCCGGCTCCCTTGTATTTTCATCCCGGTGCGAACCACCGCAAGGCCAAAGAAAAAAGACGCGTAGAAAACGCAATTGAGCGCAACCGCCGCGCTGCCTACAAAAAGCCTGTCCCTAAGAAACCGGTGAAGTTCGGCGCATACTTAGCGCTTTATGCACCCATTTTGGTTGCTGTTGGCCTTGTTGGTTTTTTCATATTCAACTCCCTACCGGCCAGTGTGAAGAATGGAGATCTGAGCTGGACGGTTTTGGAACCTTCGAGGGTTCTGCCTCCGGTGAAGGCCACGACCGCTGGCGATTATGTATGGCTTGAGAAAGAGAATGGCAAGCCTGTGCGATGGGATCCTTGCCGCACGATTTATTGGGTCGAGAATTCTGAAAATGCCCCTGCCGGTTCGCATGAGTTATTGGTCAAGGCTTTCAGAGAAATAGAGATTCGAACCGGTCTAAATTTCTCTTATTGGGGCAACACTAACGAACAATATGGCCCCGACCGACTGCCTCTAAACAGGCTTTATCGCTCTCTCGATTCGGAGTGGAATCCTGTTTTAGTAACGTACCTGGACGGACCCGACTTTAAGAGGGCCTTGGCCGCTTCGGGCAACCGGAAAGATGAGCGTACTGCGGCCTTTGCCGGGCCTGTTTCGGCTTGGTCGGGAAACCAAAACAGCGTCTATGTTTCCGGCTCGGTTACCGTATCGGTTCCTTCTTACAAAGAATCCCTTGGATATTGGGGCAAGAATATGGTCTATTCCATTTTCCTTCATGAACTTGGCCACCTCATCGGACTGAATCACGTGGAAAGTCGCAAAGAACTCATGTATCCGATCAGTGATGGGAAAGCGAAATTCGGCCCTGGCGACCTCAAAGGCCTTGCCCTTGCCGGTCAGGCCAAATGCCTGAACACTTTCGATTACCCAACCGAGAGTGACACGGATTGGACGAAATAGTCCTTGTCGTTTAGGCACGAATTCGTGCGGCTGCAGATAGATACGCGGCCAGATCTTCGCGCTTGTCTACCGAGAGCACTAAAACAACCAGCTCGTTATCGATCACTTGATAGACCAATCGGTGCCCGGTTTTGTTGTTCTTGATTTTGTAACAGCCGCTAAGGCTGCCATGAAGCCTTTCGTTCTCAACATGTGGGTGCTCAAGGCGCTTTTGCAACTTTTTCTTTAGATGCTGGCGAACGCTGTTGTCTAGCGCGTTCCATTCAACGAGCGCTTGTGGCTCGAATTTGAGAGTGAACGACAATTAGAGCTCGTTGATGTCAACAACAACGGCGTTCTTTTGGGCGCTTTTCATGCGCTCTTCAACCTTGGGGGTAATTTGAAGGTCGAAAAGCATCTCTGCGATTTGCTCATAGTCTTCGGGCGAGATGACGTAAAAGCTAGGTTTGTTGTTATTCAAAACAGCAAACGGCTTGCGTTGCGCGCGCTTTAGTGTGCCGCTGATGTCGTTTCTAAAGTCAGAGGTGCTGGTTACGATTTGGGTAAGCACTTTATCCATTCCATTCCTCCCCTCAGAGTGCTTTTAATAGTACAAAATAATGTACTTAAAGACTAGGGTTTTCTTTTCGTCTCTTCATCCTCATTTCTATCTAAAAAACTAAACTTGAGGCATGACTAACACTTTCGCTGGCAAGCACGCTTTCATCTCGGGTTCATCACGCGGCATTGGGGCGCAGGTTGCCACCATGTTGGCGGCGCAGGGCGCAACCGTTGCAATCAACTACCGCGATAAGGCTGCTCGTGCACAGAAGGTTGCTGACGCGATCATCGCAGATGGCGGCAAGGCGATTGTTGTTGGCGCAGACCTAACCGACTACCCAAGCATTGATGCATTGGCCGAAACCCTAAAATCAGAGTTCGGCGGCCTAGACCTTTTGGTGTTGAACGCATCTGGTGGCATGGAGACCGGCAAGGGCGAAGACTATGCAATGGTTCTAAACCGCGATGCACAGCTGAACCTGGTTAAGACCGCGCTGCCATTGCTAAGCGCTGGCTCGCGCATCGTGTTTGTTACCAGCCACCAGGCACACTTCATTCGCGAGACCCCAACCATGCCTGAGTATGTTCCGGTCGCACTTTCTAAGCGTGCGGGTGAAGACGCACTTCGCGAGCTGATTCCTGAGCTAACCGCCAAGGGCATTGAATTTGTTGTAGTTTCGGGCGACATGATCGAGGGCACCATCACCGCGACCCTACTTGACCGCCTAAACCCAGGGGCCATCGATGCTCGCAAAGAGGCTGCCGGCAAGCTTTACAACGTTGAAGAGTTCGCAGCTGAAATCGTGAAGGCGGCATCTGCCCCGGTGCCAGCCAACAACACCGTACTAATCGGCGACACCAGCTCTTTCACACAGGGCTAATCACTTAGGCGAATTACAAAAACCGCGAAATGGCGAGCATGTCGATGTTTGGCCAGTCGCACTCGTCGGCTCAGTATGCCTCGCAGCACACCAACGCCGAGAAATACGACGAATACCTTCGCGGTCACTCCCACCCTCC
>JBJTNR010000077.1:0-3252 GCA_046074145.1 Rhodoluna sp. | reverse complement strand
AAAAATGGCGCACCGATTTTGGTTGAAGGCCCCGGTGTTGCCAAGCCCGACGCGGTTGCAGAAAAATTTGCTGGCAAAAATTTCTCGCGCACCGAATTGAAAATCAATGCTGCCGATCTCGCCAAGGTGCTCGAGGCTCAGGTTCTCGACGGAAACGCGAGCCACGACATCTCTGCACTATATTTACGCGAAGCAGATGCGGTGGCACCAAAAGATCTTCGCGATGCCGGCAAAAAGGTCAGCGGATGAGTGCCTGGGCAATTCGTCCGGCTGTCGAAACCGATCTAGACGAAATCATGAAGCTGGAAAACGAGTGCTTCGGTACCGATGCCTGGCCGAGAGATGTCATGGAGTTCGATGTGCTCGCGCATCACACGGTATACCTAGCCGCCATCCAAGATGAAAAGCTCGTCGCGTTTGGCGGAATTAGCAAGGTGCCGGCTAGCGATCAGGCTGACATTCAGACAATCGCGGTCTACCCGCACATGCGCGGCAAGGGTTTAGGCAAGGCCTTGCTCGGCGAGCTGTTGCAAGCCGCCAAGAAACTTCACGCGACCGAAGTATTTCTAGAGGTACGTGCCGACAACCCCGAAGCACAGGGCTTGTATAAGCGGTTTGGTTTTGAACACATTGATACTCGCAAGCGTTATTACCAACCCGACGATGTCGACGCAATAATCATGCGCTTGCAGTTTTCAAAATCCTCAATTGGGCGTGAGCCTCTGGTGCTCGGCATCGAAACATCATGCGACGAAACCGGAATCGGTATCGTGCGAGGAAACACACTTTTGGCAAATGTAATTTCGTCATCGATGGATGCACACGCGAGATTCGGCGGAGTGGTTCCGGAAATTGCGGCTCGTGCACATCTCGAAGCACTCAAGCCAACTCTCGATCAGGCATTGGCAAAAGCAAATATTTCGTTAAAAGAAATCGATGCGATTGCGGTTACTAATGGGCCGGGTCTTGGCGGAGCACTTATGGTTGGCGTCGGTGCGGCAAAGTCATTAGCGGTCGCAACCGGCAAACCGCTTTATGCGGTGAATCACCTGGTTGGACACGTGGGCGTGGATATTCTCGAACGCGGAAAATTAGAAACCCCAACCGTTGCACTCTTGGTTAGCGGCGGTCACACCTCGTTGCTGTTAGTTCGCGATTTGCTCGACAACGTTGAGCTGCTCGGTGAAACCATTGACGATGCCGCGGGAGAAGCGTTCGACAAAGTGGCGCGAGTCTTAGGTTTGAAATATCCGGGTGGGCCAGAAATTGATCGCGCCGCCGTCGGGGGAGATCCAAGGGCGATTCGTTTTCCACGTGGGCTGTCTTTGCCAAAAGATATGGAAAAGCATCGCTATGACTTTTCATTCTCTGGATTGAAAACAGCGGTTGCACGCTGGGTAGAAGTAGCCGAGTCCAAAGGTGAAAAGTACAACGTCGCCGATGTAGCCGCGAGTTTCCGCGAGGCGGTGGCAGACGTGCTCGTGACCAAGGCAATCAACGCCTGTATCGACCACAAGGTTCCGCGCCTGCTTTTGGGTGGTGGTGTGATTGCCAACGCCAGACTTCGCGAGCTTGCCGAAGAAAAGTGCGCCGAAAACGGCATCGATCTGAGGATTCCCGCGTTGAGTCTGTGCACAGATAACGGAGCCATGATTGCCGCCCTGGGTTCGCAGCTAATTCAGGCTGGTCGCCAACCGTCGACCCTACACTTTGGTGCCGATTCCACCTTGCCTGTTACTCAAGTGCAATCCATCTAAATCTCAGGTAGTTCCCAGTCTCTGGTGCTCTACTAAAGGCATGGCTAATAACGAAAAAGGTCCGCAAAAGGACAAATACGATTTCACAAAACTAAATACTCTCGCGGTGGTTTCTCTTGCTTCGGCGCTAACCGGCTTCGGAGTAGTGGCGGCAATTATCACCGGTCACATTTCACTGGCTCAGATTAAAAAGACAGGTCAAAATGGGCGCCCGTTGGCGCTCGCCGGTGTGATTCTCGGATACGCAGCAATCGCAGCCTGGGTCATCGGTTCGATCTTCTGTTTCTGCTTCGCAATCTGGGCGGCTAAAAATGGCTACGGGGATATGCCTCGAGGCTTTCGCCAATTCGGTCCAGGAATGATGACCGATAACTAAACAATTAGTTCTTAATTGCCTCGGCAACTAGAACTCGGTGGGCGTCGCCAACTCTGGTAACAATCAGGGTGGCGGCGCCATCGCCTTTTAATTGCATTTCTTTGCGCAACTGCTCTGGCACGACATCGGAACCACGCTTTTTAATTTCGAGAGTGCCAATGTTTTTTTCACGAAGGTATGCCTTCAACTTTTTGCGATCAAAGGTCAAGTTGTCGATGACTCGATAACCCTTCACCCAAGGCGATCTGATCTCACGATCAGCAGTCAGATAGGCAATCTCGGGTGCAAAGATGCGGGCATCGAGTTGTGTAGCTAGATCGCCAACTAAATGCGAACGCACTACCGAATTATCCGGCTCGTAAACATAGTCACCGAGTTGACCGATTGCAGCTAATTGCTTTGCTCCGGTCGAGCTGGTGATTTCGTGTTTGCCATCGGGTGCTATCAAAAGCGCGCTTCGGCGAATTCCCTGGCGGGCTACTTTGCCAAACCACATTGTTAGTTCGACGAGATCTCCATTCACTGAAACCCATTGGGCTTCGCAATCCGATGGAATCATTTCGTGCGGATGACCCGGGCCAAACTTAATTCCGGTTGGTGCGGTCGATGCGACCTCGAGCACAAATCCGAAATCTGGTGAGAATGCGCGCGGATCAAATTTTCTTCCGGCGTCATCGCGACGAGCCGGGTCCAAAAATAATCCTTCATATGATGCGAGTGAGATTTCGGTAACGTCGGCTTGCTCGACTTTTACATTTTCGAAATACGCCAAGTTGTAAGTGGCAATTGCAGCGGTCACTTCGTCAATGTCGAATGCAAAAACTTCGAGATCCAGGCTCGCCATCGCCAGCGACTCTGCGCCGATGCCGCATCCAAGATCGGCAATTCTCTTTAAGCCGGCATCACGAAAGCGACCGGCGTGAAGTGCGGCGACCGAGAGGCGAGAAGCTTGCTCGAGACCAGCCTCGGTAAAAAGCATTCGATCGGCAAACGGGCCGAACTTGGCTTGGGCTCGACGGCGAAGTTTGGCTTGGGTTAGAACTGCGGCAACCAGACCCGGGTCATGGCCCGCGGCCCTTAGCGAGGTGACCAGCTTGACCACATCGGCCTTGGCATCCA
>JBJTNR010000076.1:0-6215 GCA_046074145.1 Rhodoluna sp. | reverse complement strand
TGATGGCCAGGCATCCTTGGTTGCTAGCAAGTGTGCGATTCGGTGAGTAAGCACGCGAGTCTTACCCGAACCGGCACCGGCAACAATAAGGAGTGCTGGGCCACGATATTCGACAGCGGCTTTTTGCTCTGGGTTTAAACCTTCTAATAGCGAATCAATAGACCCCGAAAATCTCAATTCATTCATCGCGAGTAACCTTCGGCTACTTCAATAAGCAAATCTGGTTGGTCGGCAAAAATTCCATCTGCGCCCAGATCCAAATAACGCACGTAGTGTTCTTCAATGGAGTTCTCGGCATCTTCTGCTTTCGCCGTCCAGACATAAACTTTGAGGCCACGCGCATGGGCTTCGGCTACCAACTCGGTGCCCCAAAGTACTTCGCCATTGAAGCTCACGCCATCAAAAATCTTTGCGCTCTCATCTAGGCGCGGGGTGCCCCAAGTGTCGACTAGAAATACATAGTCACCAACCGGCCCGCAGACCCGGTGCATTTGCTCGAGCACTTTGAAGTCGAAACTCTCTAAGGTCAAGGTGATGCCGCGTTCTCGATAGTTGCTCGAATTGATTGCCTTGGCCAGCATTGCCGAGACTGGAAAACCACGCTCGGCAAAATATGCCCCGTGCTTTATTTCTAGTATCAAATGTTTTCCTGCAACAAAGTCTGCAGCCAGCAGCTCATCGACAGTTGGTAGCGAAAACTGCCCGTCAAACTTTGCGCTGCCCGAGCGCTCATCAGGCAAGCGCTCTGTCGCCCTGAGTTGCTTTAGCTCAGCGAGTGTGAAGTCTTCGCAAAACCAATCCAGCTTTGTGGTTTGCCAACCAACAATTCCTTCGCGCTGCAGGTGTGCGAATTCTGGTCGCGAAGCGACATCGGTGGTCGAAGAAAGGAAATTATCGTGGCGAATTATTAGATGGCCATCTTTGGTTGGCACTAGATCGCATTCGATTGCATCGACGCCCATATCAATGGCGAGCTTGAAAGATTCGAGAGTATTTTCCGGGCGATAGCCGCAGGCACCGCGGTGCCCAAATATTTTTACTGCTACTCCCATTCGATGGTGCCCGGTGGTTTTGAAGTTACATCGAGCACAACGCGATTCACGCCTTCGACCTCGTTGGTTATGCGATTCGAAATTTTGGCTAGCAGATCGTATGGCAAGCGAGTCCAGTCTGCAGTCATGGCATCTTCAGATGAAACCGGACGCAACACAATCGGATGACCATAAGTTCTGCCATCGCCCTGCACGCCAACCGAACGAACATCGGCAAGCAACACAACCGGGCACTGCCAAATTTCCCCGTCGAGCCCAGCGCCAGATAATTCTGCGCGCACGATTGCATCTGCCTTGCGCAGAAGATCAAGTCGTTCTTTGTTAACTTCTCCAACAATTCGGATTCCTAACCCTGGCCCAGGGAAAGGTTGGCGCTGCACGATTTCGTGCGGCAAACCAAGTTCGGCTCCGATTGCTCGCACTTCATCTTTAAACAATGTGCGTAGCGGTTCGACTAGCTCGAATTCGATGTCATCTGGCAAGCCACCGACATTGTGGTGGCTCTTGATTCCTGCGGTTACGCCGCCGCCCGATTCGACGACATCTGGGTAAAGAGTGCCCTGAACTAAGAACTTGATTGGGCGGTTGTCGGCTTTTGACTCTTCATAAAGCGCAGCCTGAGCCTCTTCGAAGGTGCGAATAAATTCTCGGCCAATTATCTTGCGCTTGGTTTCTGGGTCACTGACCCCAGCAAGTGCATCGAGGAATTTCTTTTCGGCGTCAACGGTGACCAGGCGAATTCCGGTGGCTGCTACGTAGTCGCGCTCGACCTGTTCGGCTTCGTCTTGGCGCAGCAATCCGTGATTTACAAAAACACAAACCAACTGATCGCCAACCGCTTTGTGCACCAGTGCCGCGGCAACCGCAGAATCGACTCCGCCAGACAAACCACAAATCACACGAGCGTCACCAACTTGCGCACGGATTTTTTCAACCTGATCGGCAATAACGTTGCCCGAGTTCCAAGTCGCCGGAATACCGGCTGCGTTGTGCAAGAAATTAGTCAAAACATTTTGACCGAACTCGGAGTGCTTTACCTCTGGGTGCCACTGCACTCCGTAAATTTTCTTTTCACGGTTTGCAAACGCCGCAACCGGAGTAGTTTCGGTCGAAGCCAAAACTTCGAAACCTTCGGGAGCCTGCATTACCTGGTCGCCGTGACTCATCCAGCAAATTTGATTCGCAGGTTGACCATCAAGAATTTCGCCGCCTGCTTTAACCGCAAGTTCGGTTGCGCCGTATTCGCGTTTTCCGGTTTTATCAACTCGTCCGCCGAGAGCGTTAGCCAAAGTTTGAAAGCCATAGCAAATTCCAAGCACGGGAATTCCAAGTTCAAGAATTTTTTTATCGAGCTGAGGTGAGCCGTCTTCGTAAACCGAAGAAGGGCCGCCAGACAAAATAATCGCTAGCGGATTTTTTGTTTGCACTTCGGCTGCAGTGACATTGTGATGCACAATCTCTGAATAAACATTTGCTTCACGAACACGGCGAGCAATCAACTGGGCGTACTGTGCACCAAAGTCGACTACGAGAACCGGTCTGTTATCGCTCACTTGCCAACCTTTGCAAGATCAGCTTCTGCGATTTTAGAAAAGTGACGCTCGGTGAAGAATGAAAGAAAAGGAATCACTCCACCGGCGGCAATGATTAAAAATCGTCTGAAGTTCCAGCGCAGAAGTGTCCAGAGTCTGAAATCACCAAATAGGTAGGCAACATAAAGCCATCCGTGCACCACCAAGATGGTGATGGTGAGGTTTAGGCCCTGTTGTGGCAGGCCAGCCCCATCGACTCCGGAGTGTTCGAGCGAAAATGCGCCATTCGGGCCGAATGCCCAAACTTCGATCCCGGCGAGGCGACGCAAGCCCCAGGTAATCATGACCAATAGCAGCGCGGTGCCGGTGATATAAGAAGTAACGCGGAAATACTTGATGACCGTGCGGATGGTCTCTCGCTGCGCGGCTGCAGCGGATTCAGAAGTTTGGGCTTGGGTCATTTGGCTAGTTTACCTTCCGACTTCAGGCGCAGAATTTCGTCTTGAACCAGACGCCACCAGAGGAATACTGCGAAGCCAGCGAAGAGCATCCACTCGAGAAAATAGAAAGCGCTGAGCCAATTAATTTGGTTAGAAAGCTTGCTCATATCGATCTTGATTGGTCGAAGTGGTGGCCAAGCTTGATTAGATTCGCCGCAAGCACAAAGTGCTAAATACTCTTTGTTCGCTGCAATTGGTTTGTCTGGCGAATAAAGATTCACCAATTGCGCCAGTGAAAGCGAATCTACGATGTACGGCTTATCAGTGCGAAGTTTTTGCGGACCTTCACTCGGTAGCAACACTCCCTCGAACGGCATGAATGCCTGAGCCAGAATTGCAGTTTTCAGCGCATCGCGTTCCGCTTCGACTTCGGCCAAGTCGCTCGACCAACCGAGAGCCATCGTGTAACTGGTTCGTTCGGTGTCGTAAGCGTTTGTGATTAACCAGTAACCGCGCAAATTGTCTTGAAGTCGATTTGCAACAATGTAGACATTGCTTTGATCGATGGCGAGCTCTCTTGTAACAGAAGGTGCGGCGAATACTTGATTGTCTTTAGTGAATGCACGATCTAATTGCCACTGACCAAGCGCCGCAAATATTGCAGCAACTGCGAGCGATAAAAAGAGTGCGCCAATCCATTTTGGTTGCCTGGCAACCGAAAAAAATGTTGGGTTTGCCATTACTCGTGGTACGGAGCAACCACGACTTCAACGCGTTGGAATTCCTTCACGTCTGAGTAACCGGTGGTTGCCATCGAGCGACGAAGTGCACCAATCAAATTTGTGGTGCCGTCAGCCGACGAAGATGGGCCGAGCAAAATTTCAGAAAGCGAGCCGGTGGTGCCGACCTCTACTTTGTTTCCGCGAGGAAGTTCTTGGTTGTGAGCCTCTGGCCCCCAGTGCCAACCGCGCCCAGGTGCTTCTTCGGCGCGAGCCAAAACCGAACCGAGCATTACCGCGTCGGCACCGACAGAGATTGCCTTGACGATGTCGCCCGAAGTTCCCAAGCCGCCATCGGCAATCACGTGTACGTAGCGGCCACCGGATTCATCCATGTAATCGCGACGAGCACCGGCAACATCGGCAACCGCGGTTGCCATTGGGGCGTGAATACCGAGCACGCGACGAGTTGTCGACGCAGCACCGCCACCAAAACCGACGAGAACACCGGCGGCACCGGTTCGCATTAGGTGCAGTGCAGATGTGTAGGTTGCAGCGCCTCCAACAATTACCGGAACATCTAGTTCGTAAATAAATTTCTTTAGATTCAGCGGTTCGGTGCTCTTGGATACGTGTTCAGCAGAAACGGTAGTTCCGCGAATCACAAACATGTCAACGCCAGCCGAAATAACTGTGCTAGAAAATTCTGCAGCGCGCTGCGGAGAAAGTGAGCCGGCAACGGTAACGCCAGCCGCGCGAATCTGCGCAATTCGATCGCGAATCAACTCGGCCTTTACTGGCTCTGAATAAATTTCTTGCATGCGCTTGGTCGCAAGATCGGCAGGCAACTTTGCAATTTCGTTTAATTGCTGCGACGGGTCTTCATAGCGAGTCCAGAGACCTTCGAGGTTAAGCACGCCGAGGCCGCCGAGTTTTCCAATTGCGATTGCGGTATCTGGCGAAACCACCGAATCCATTGGGGCAGCTAGAACTGGAAGTTGAAATTCATAGGCGTCGATTTTCCACGCTGTCGAAACATCACGCGGATCACGAGTGCGACGAGATGGAACGATTGCAATGTCGTCGAATGCCCACGCGCGAGTTCCGCGCTTGCCGCGACCAATTTCCATTTCGCTCATGATTTCCTAAAGCTTTTTAGCGAGTTCCGTAGTTCGGAGCTTCGACTGTCATTTGAATATCGTGCGGGTGACTTTCTTTCAAGCCGGCAGCGGTAATACGAACAAACTTGCCTTTGTCTTGCAGTTCGGTGATTGATTCGCTGCCGACATAACCCATCGATGCGCGAAGCCCGCCAACCAGCTGGTGCACCACGGTGCCAACCGAACCGCGGTAAGGCACTCGGCCCTCGACGCCTTCTGGCACAAGCTTGTCTTCGCGAAGCACGTCATCCTGGAAGTAGCGATCTTTCGAGTAAGACTGTGCCTCGCCTCGCGACTGCATTGCACCCAGCGACCCCATGCCGCGATAGGTCTTGAACTGTTTGCCGCCGACGAATGTAATTTCGCCCGGCGCTTCGTCGGTTCCGGCCAAGAGCGAACCGAGCATTACCGCATTCGCTCCGGCAACCAGTGCCTTGGCGATGTCGCCTGAGTACTGCAGTCCGCCATCTGCGATTACCGGCACGCCCGCTGGCTTTGCCGCAAGTGACGCCTGATATACCGCGGTGATTTGAGGAACACCGACACCGGCAACAACGCGAGTGGTGCAGATCGAACCTGGACCAACGCCAACCTTCACGCCGTCTGCACCCGCATCAACAATTGCTTGCGCGCCTTCGCGAGTTGCAACGTTTCCGCCGATCACGTCTACGTTCTTTGCAAACGGTTCTTTTTTCAATCTCGAAATCATTTCAAGAACTGCGCGGTTGTGTCCGTGCGCTGTATCAACAACAAGGATGTCAACGCCCGCATCGATTAGCGCCATCGAACGCTCCCACGCATCGGTGCCAACACCAACGGCGGCAGCAACCAGCAGTCGACCGTTTGCATCCTTCGAAGCAAGTGGGTACTTCTCTGACTTATCAAAATCTTTTACAGTGATTAGACCTTTTAGTTTTCCGTTGCCATCGATCAGCGGCAACTTCTCGATGCGGTGCTGAGCAAAAATCGCAATCGCATCGTCTGGGTTAATTGTGTGAGGCGCTGTAATAAGAGGCATCGGTGTCATGACATCTTTAACCAAAGTTGTAGTGCGCTGAACTTCAAGCACAAATCGCATATCGCGGTTAGTCACAATGCCAACTAGGCGATCGTCTTCGTCGACCACCGGCAAGCCCGAAACCCTAAATCGACCGCAAAGCTCGTCTACTTCTTGGATAGTCGCCAACGGAGTGGTGGTCACCGGGTGAGTAATCATTCCGGCTTCGCTGCGCTTGACTAGGTCTACTTGACTAGCTTGATTCTCTAGCGACAGGTTGCGGTGCAGAACTCCGATTCCACCCTGGCGGGCCAT
>JBJTNR010000075.1:0-2565 GCA_046074145.1 Rhodoluna sp. | reverse complement strand
GGCAAGAAGGTCGAGGAATTGGTTTGCTCAACAAACTAAAGGCCTATGCGTTGCAAGACACCGGGCTCGACACGGTCGATGCAAACTTGGCACTTGGTCTGCCTAGTGAAAACCGCGAGTATGGCGCAGCGGTTTCAATTTTGCGCGATCTCGGCGTCAATTCGGTTCGACTAATGACCAATAACCCGGCAAAGAGCGGATTCCTAAATGATGCCGGCATCAAAGTGAACTCCTATGTTCCTGTCATTGTTGGAAATGCCGAGCAAAACGAAAAATATCTTGAAACTAAACGTGCCCGAATGGGTCACCTATTACCGGAGGTTAAATAATGAGCGGCGCGGGAGCCCCAAAAATCAACATCGATGCCAGCGATCTGCAGGTTGCAATCGTTGTCACAAGTTGGCACACCGATGTAACCGACGGTTTGCTTGCCGGTGCCGAGCGCGCCCTGCAGCAAGCCGGAAATGACACCTACGAAATTTGGAGAATTCCGGGTGCTTTTGAATTACCGCTTGCAGCGCAAAAAGCTATCGATGCCGGAGCGCAGGTTGTTATTGCTCTCGGAGTTGTAATTCAGGGCGAGACTCCACACTTCGAATATGTTTGTCGCGCAGCAACCGATGGATTAACTCGCGTGCAATTGGACAGCGGAATTCCAGTTGGTTTTGGATTGCTTACCGTAGATAATTTGCAGCAAGCTCTTGAGCGTGCCGGCCTGCCAAATTCTAAAGAAGACAAGGGTGCCGAAGCCGTTGAAGCCGCGGTTGCCATGGCTAGACTGAATTTATAAGGAAAGGCAACAATGGAAATCCTAGAAATTATTATTCGCGTAACTTTGGTTTTGCACCTACTTGGTTTCGCTTCGATCATGACCGGCGTTCTGAGTCAGGTAACTAACTTCAAGAGTGGTGCCCCGGTTACCAACTCGGTTTTGCATGGTGCCTGGTTGGCCCTCGTGACTGGTCTCATTTTGACCGGTTTGGTTTACGCCAACGGTGAAGACGTAAACAACTTGGTGCTGTCGTTTAAAGGCCTAGGCATCACAGCAATTTTCTTCATTGCCTATACATTTGCCAAGAAGCCATCGGCTCCAAAGTGGGTTGTGCCAACCCTTGGTTTGCTGACCGTGCTGAACCTATGCTTCGCAGTAATTGGTGGAGTAACCGCCTAAAGGTTTCTTAAAAAAATCCCCGGCCGATTGGTCGGGGATTTTTTGTTTGCTGAGTTATCAGCGAAGAAAAAGTGCCGATAGTCGCTTGGTGGTGAACACCAATCCGATCGCGATCATCACGACAAAATAAAGCACGTGCGACAGTAAGCCAAATGAAAGATTGCCCAGCATTAGTCCGCGAATTAATTCAACCCCGTGCCAAAGTGGGAACGCCTGAATAACCGCTTGAACCGCAACCGGATAAACACTTAGTGGATAGTAGGTTCCCGAAAAAAGGAACATTGGCAAGATGAACATATTCATCCAATTCATTTGTTGGAATGACTTCATATACGAGGTAATAGCCATGCCAAACGATGAAAAGCCAAATGACACCAGGCTTGCCGCAGGTATTGCCAAAATTGCCCACCAACTTTGAATCAGACCCATTGGTGTCACCACAATCATGAACGCAATCGAGTAGGCCAGTCCGCGAAGCAGACCCCAAGCTATGTCGCCGAGCGCCGCATCAAGTGGACCCATAGAAGTCGACATGACGGTTTGGTAGTACTTATTGAAATGCATTTTGAAAAAAACATTCCAGGTTGAGTCGTAAATTGCACCATTCATCGCGCTGATGGCTAGCAGAGCGGGCGCGATGTAAGCGGCATAGCTGACCGCATTACCGTTGCCATCCGTTATTCCGCCGATAAGTTGGCCAAGGCCAAATCCAAATGCAAAAAGGTAAAAAACTGGTTCGACGAATCCCGAGAAAACTACAAACCAGGTAGACGACCTAACCGCCAAAATGTTTCGTTCGAGCATCGCGCGAGATCGACCAACATAAACTCCAGCACCAACACGCTTGGCTCGTTTCTCGGCAATAGCAATTGCCGAGTCGTAAGTAACCCCGATTAAGCTCATCAGCCCAGCCTCTTTTCAAAGGCAATCTTGGCTAGCCAAATTCCAGTTACGCCTAAAGCGACTAAATAGAAAACGTGAAACGCAACTAGCCAGTACGGAACAGCTAAGCCATAACTTAAGACTCGTCCTAATTGTGTTGCGTGCCAGAGTGGTGAAATCCAACCGATTGCCTGAAGTGGGAGTGGAAGAACAGACAGCGGATAGTAAGTCCCAGAGAAAAGCATCATCGGAGCGATGATGAAGCGGCCCACGATTGCGAAGAATCCATCATCATTAATAACTCGAGCAGCGGTCGCCAGCATCGCCGCCGCGAAAGCTGCGCCAACCATGATTGCTGCCACCGCCAGTGGCAGAACCGATGCCCACGTTATTGCTCCAAACGCAAGCAGAACGGCTTCAAAAATAAAAACCGTGATTGTTGTACGAATTGTTGAAGCAATCATGATTCCGTTGACTATTGAAAGTGCGCTTAGTTGGGTGGAGTTCATTGC
>JBJTNR010000074.1:0-3102 GCA_046074145.1 Rhodoluna sp. | reverse complement strand
ACTCCGAAAATCAAAAAGCAGATTCGTGCATTGAAAAAATTTGCCCTGCACAACATCGAACCAATAATCTCTAGCGACGAAGAAGGTGGATCGGTTCAAAGATTGCGTTCGGCAATTTATAGTTTGCCAACTGCCCGAACCATGGGTAAGTGGAGTAATCAAAAATTAGAAAAAGCTGCCTTTAAATATGGCTCAGCAATGAAAAATCTTGGTATCGATATTGCATTCAGCCCGGTAGCGGATTTAAGTATTCCCGGATATTTCATTGATAGAAATTCCCGCTCGTTTGGAAAGTCACCAACCAAAGTTTCTGAAAAAGCGCTTGCTTGGGCCAAGGGATTACAACGAGCCGGAGTTATGCCGGTGATAAAACATTGGCCCGGTCACGGCCGTGCCGTTGATACGCATGCCAACCCCGGTCGATTGCCAGAGCTCTCGATACTTGAGAAGTCCGACTTGATTCCATTTAATAATGCTATCGCCGCCGGCATTAATGCAGTTATGGTTGGTCATCTGATCGCGAAAGATTTAACCGAAGCCAAGATACCTGCATCGAGATCGCCAAAGGCGTTACAAATCCTTCGCAATCAAATTGGTAACGATTCCCTCATATTCACTGATTCACTTTCTATGGGTGGTGCCACCAAAGGTTTGCATAAAAATATTTCTGAGGCCGCAATCAAATCCCTTGCTGCCGGTACAGATGTTGCCCTCGTTTGCACTCCGCCAAAATCGCTGATCACAGATGTCACCAAAGCTATAAATTCCGGTCGCCTGTCGCGCGAGGCCATGATTGACAAGGCCAAGCGCATCTTGCTCTGGAAAAATCGACTAGCCCGCCAAAGATAGAATTAGAGCCTGCCCACCCCAATAACTGCAGGAGTTCCATGTCTGAGTACACCTTTCTAAAGGGAGATGCCCGATGGTGGCGTCAAGCTGTGATTTATCAGATTTATCCAAGAAGCTTCGCCGACAATAACGGCGATGGGATCGGTGACCTAAGGGGTGTAATCGACCGCATTCCTTATTTAAAGAAACTTGGCATCGACGCAGTTTGGTTTAGCCCTTTTTACACCTCGGCATTGGCCGATGGTGGGTACGACGTCGACGATTACCGAGACATCGATGCGCAAATTGGTTCGTTGGAGGTTTTCGATCAGACCATCGATGCGCTGCATAAAGAAGGTATCCGTGTAATTGTTGACCTGGTGCCAAACCACTCGGGTTCAAATCACAAGTGGTTCCAAGACGCCTTGATGGCTGGCCCAGGTTCGCGCGAACGCGATCGCTACATTTTCCGTGATGGAAAAGGTGTAAACGGTGAAATTCGCCCTTCTGAACTTGCCTCTCACTTTGGCCCAACCGGCTGGACTCGCATCACTGAACCAGATGGCAAGCCGGGTCAGTGGTACATGCACCTGTTCGCCGCAGAACAGCCAGACTGGAACTGGGATAACCAAGAAGTTCGAGATGACTTTATTAAGACTTTGCGGTTCTGGTCTGATCGCGGCGTAGATGGTTACCGCGTCGATGTTGCGCACGCGCTTATCAAGAACTTGAAAGACGGCCACCTACCTGTTCGCGAATCCTATGATCTTGAAGTCATGAAAGATGACGGCACGGATGATTTGTTTGACCGCGACGAGGTTCACGAAATTTATGCCTCATGGCGCAAAGTATTCAACGAATACGACCCACCTCGCATGGCAGTTGCCGAAGCTTGGGTTCACGCGAATCGTCGCCCGGCATACGCCAGTGAAAAAGGCCTAGGTCAAAGTTTTAACTTCGACATGCTCGGCGCGGGTTGGAACGTTGCCAAGGTTCGCAAAATTGCAAAGTACAACTTGGGTGTTGCAAAGCAAACCGGAAGTTCAACCACTTGGGTTCTCTCTAACCACGATGTAATTCGTCACGTAACTCGATTTGGATTGCCAGCAGTTGAAAATTTCTTTGCTTGGTATGGCAAGAATCGCTTCACCGCAAAAGTTGATTTAGAGCTTGGTACCGATCGAGCAAAGGCTATGACCATGGCGTTGCTGGCACTCCCTGGCAGCACCTACCTTTATCAAGGTGAAGAACTTGGTTTGCCAGAAGTTCTAGACATTCCGGCAGACCGCATGCAAGACCCTCAGTTCTTCAGAAATCCCGACCTCGGTATGAGTCGTGATGGTTGCCGTGTGCCTCTGCCGTGGACTAGAAGCGGAATGTCATATGGATTTGGACCTGGCGGCTCGCACCTACCGCAACCAACTTGGTACGGCGATTATTCGGTTGAAGCCGAAGACGGAGTTGCCGGAAGCGTGCTTGAGTTCTATCGCGAAGTTCTCGCTCTTCGTAAACAACTTCAAACTAGCGAAGATGCAAAGTGGGTAGAGCACTTCTTCAACCGTAAACTTTTGCATTTCGTTCGACCAAATGGTTGGCAAAGCATCACCAATTTCGGCAACAAGCCAGTGAAGCTTCCTGAAGGAAAAGTTTTAGCAACATCAAAACCGCTAGTGAGCGGAAAGTTGCCAGCTAACGCAACCGCGTGGATTGGAAAGTAAATGACCGCAAAGGCAAACATTGGCGTGGTCGGGCTCGCAGTTATGGGTTCGAACCTTGCAAGAAATCTTGCAAGCCGTGAAGGCAACACAGTTGCCGTTTACAACCGTTCGGTGGAGCGCACTCATCTTTTAACCAGCGAGCACCCAGAAGCAAACTTCATAGCGAGCGAAAACATCGATGACTTTGTTGCGTCGCTTGCTAAGCCGCGCACGGCAATCATCATGGTTCAAGCAGGCAAAGGAACCGACGCCGTAATTTCGCAACTCACCGAAAGATTCGAACCGGGCGACATCATTGTCGACGGCGGTAACGCTCTATTCACTGACACAATTCGTCGTGAGAAAGAAGTGTCTGCAAAGGGCATCAACTTTGTCGGTGCAGGAATCTCTGGCGGTGAGGAAGGCGCACTTAAGGGTCCATCAATCATGCCTGGCGGTTCTGCTGAGGCTTACAAGACTCTCGGTCCTATCCTTGCTTCAATCGCTGCGATTGCCGAAGGTGAACCTTGTGTGACTCACGTCGGAACCGACGGCGCAGGTCACTTTGTGAAAATGA
>JBJTNR010000073.1:0-3666 GCA_046074145.1 Rhodoluna sp. | reverse complement strand
TTCGACATTTTGTTCAAGGATGGTCGATTTGGTCCGTATGTCTTGCTAGACGACGAACACGCACCAAAGCAAAAAACTGCATCGCTGTTTAAGTCGATGTCGCCTGAAACTTTCACGCTCGAAGAGGCAATCAAGTTGCTTTCGCTTCCGCGCGTGATTGGTCAAGACCCAGAAACCGGCGTCGACATTACCGCTCAAAATGGAAAGTTCGGCCCGTACCTGCTGAAAGGCAAAGACTCTCGTTCGCTAACAAGCGAAGATCAAATTTTTGATCTAGACCTAGCTGGCGCGATTGAAATCTTTGCGCAGCCAAAGTATGGCGGCCGTCGCACTGCTGCTACACCGCTAAAGGAATTCGTCGAAGACCCAGCCTCGGGTCTAGCCGTAGTAGCCAAGACCGGTCAGTTCGGCCTTTACGTTACCGACGGCAAAGTTAATGCCACCGTGCCAAAGGACGAAAACCTTGAAGAGATGACTCCAGACACCGCGTTCGAGTTGCTTGCAATCCGCCGTGAAAAATTGGGTCTCGAACCAGGCGAGGCACCGGCCAAAGCTGGTCGCGCTCGAAAGGCAACCACGACTACCAAAACGGTAAAAGCCGGAACTCGAAAGAAAAAATAATGTCTGGCTTGTTCATCTCGTTTGAAGGCATCGATGGAGTTGGCAAGTCCACTCAAATCGAACTGCTTGAAAACTACTTGGGTGAATTCGGCCGCAAAACTCTGCGCACGTTTGAACCAGGTGGAACCGAACTCGGTCAAGAAATTCGCAATCTGCTTCTGCACCGCAAAGGACAAATCGGTGCGCGTGCCGAGGCGCTGCTGTTCGCGGCAGACCGTGCGCATCACAGCGCCACCAAGGTAAAACCAGCACTCGCATCAGGTACCGATGTGATTATCGATAGATACCTGGATTCATCCGTGGCCTATCAGGGTGCAGGTCGAGAACTTGATGCAAACGAGGTGCGAAATCTTTCGCTATTTGCGGTTCAGGGGTTGCTGCCTGATTTGACGATTTTGCTCGACCTCGATGCAGCGGCTGCACTTTCTCGACGCGATAAAACTGGCAGCGAACCAGATCGCCTAGAGAGCGAAAAGTTGGAATTTTTCGAAGCGGTTCGTGAAGGTTATCTAGCTTTGGCTAAAGCGGAACCTAACCGTTTCTTTGTGGTCGACGCTGCGCAGAGTGTTGACGATATGGCCACACAAATTCGAACTCGCGTTGATGAATTACTAAATCGCTCGTGAATAAAGAACTCTCTCCGCTCTGGAATGAACTGCTCGGCCAACCCGAGGCAATCGCACAGCTAGAGAGCGCTATTCGCACCAAGGGCGATGGCGTTTATCACGCTTGGTTGATTACCGGCCCACCCGGATCGGGACGCTCGAATATGGCTCATGCATTTGCCGCCGCGCTGCTTTGCGAAAACGACGGTTGCGGTGAATGCAAGAGCTGTCTAATGGCGGCTGCAGGAACCCACCCAGATGTCTCAACACTTTCGACCGAGCGAGTGCAAATTTCGATAGACGAAGTTCGCGAACTTGTTGCCAATTCGCAATTTGGTTCTTCGCTTGGCAAATTTCGAATCATGATTATTGAAGACGCCGATCGCATGCAGGAGCGCTCATCGAACGTGCTACTCAAGGCATTAGAGGAACCACCTGCCGGAACTATTTGGCTGCTATGTGCGCCTTCTGAAGCAGACATGCTGCCAACAATTAGATCGCGTGTTCGTCGGGTCGGACTAAAGGTTCCCGCAGTTGAAGAAGTGGCACGAATTCTGGTCGAGCGCGATGGCGTCGATGAAAAACTTGCCCTACAAGTTGCAGCCGAAGCTCAGAGCCACATCGGAATGGCACGCAGACTCGCAACAAGTTCTGAAGCAAGAAGTCGTCGACGTGAAACTCTAATTGCAGCCATGTCAATAGATTCGGTAACCACCGCGGTAAATACAGCCGAGCGTTGGTTAGACATAGCGAAAAAAGACGCCGAAGCTTTGACCACCGAACGCGACGATGAAGAAAAATCTGCAATGCTGCGCTCGCTTGGAATTACGCCCGGCGATGCAATTCCAAACAATCTACGTGCCGATTTTCGAGCACTCGAAGAAGGTCAAAAGCGACGCGCTACCAGAAGCGTGCGTGATGGAATAGATCGAATTCTGGTCGACTTGCTTTCGCTCTATCGCGACATCATGACCATTCAGCTCGAAGCGCACGCGCCTTTAGTTAACGCCGAATTGCAACCGCAAATTTCTGAACTGGCAAAAAAGTTGAAGCCTGAAAACACAATTGCAATTCTCGATGCAATTGCACTCGCCAGAGTGCGCATAGATTCCAACGTTCGCGATCTATTGGTGCTTGAAGCGCTTGCAGTTCAGCTTCGCCAGAAGGCAATTTAATTGCAGCGCAGGAATCTAGCCTGGCTTGCCAGCGTTTCAATTTCGCTATTGATTTTTACCGGTTGCGCTGTGGCACCGACGCCTTTGCCTTCGCCCGCAATTGACTCCGAAATTCCACAAGAGTTTGCTAGTTATTACACCCAGTCGGTCGAGTGGCGTAGTTGCGGTGGCGAACGTACCTACTGTGGCATCGTTCAGGTACCGGTTGATTGGTCGAACAATGACGGCGAATACCTCAAGTTATCCGTGGTTTATCGTCAAGCCGATAATGCCAAACCGCTGGGTTCGATGATTTTCAATCCTGGAGGGCCGGGCACTTCGGGCACCTCGTGGGTGCGCGAATCGGTTTCAGATTTGGCTACCGCAAACCTTCGAGCCAATTACAACATCGTCGGCTTCGACCCGCGCGGTGTTGGCGAGAGCGAACCACGGGTAACTTGCTTAGACGCACAGCAGACCGACGAAATGCTTTATTCGCCACAAAAACATGAAATCAATTCGCCACAAGATATTGCCGACACCAAGGCGCAGGTTAAAAAATTCGCCGATGCATGCCTAGCCAACACCGGCAAAAATATTCAATACATCGACACAGTGTCTACTGCGAAAGACATGGATGTCCTTCGCGCTATTTTCGGCGACTCAAAAATTAATTACCTTGGTTACAGCTATGGAACATATTTAGGTGCGACATACGCCGCACTCTTTCCGCAGCGCGTGGGTCGTATGGTTCTTGATGGTGCGATAAATCCCTTGGCAAGTTCGAGCGAACAAGATTTAAGCCAGCTAAAGGGTTTCAGTCAGGCACTCGATAATTTCTTAGCCGAATGTTTAGATCAGAGTGATTGCCCGGTTCACGGAACAGTTGCCGAAGCGGAAGAGCAAATAGCTGCGCTGCTTCGCTCAATCGAAACCACGCCTCTGAAAACCGATCATGCAAAGCGTGACCTTACAATTTGGGGAGCGGTTACCGGATTGGTTATGCCACTTTATGGGAAAGATTGGTGGCCGACTCTTTCGCAAGCTTTAGCAGAGGCACAAAATGGTGACGGCACCACGCTCTTGGCTCTAGCCGACACTTATAACGACCGAAACGATGACGGCACCTATGCGTCAAACACCCTAGAAGCGAACTTTGCAATCTCATGTTTGGACGCGAGAGAACCGGCAGATGAGGCTTCGATTAAAAAACAAAACAATCGCGTGCTAAAAGCAAGCAAAGTTTTTGGCCGCTACTGGTTGAACGGTGCACTCGGTTGCGCAAA
>JBJTNR010000072.1:0-8502 GCA_046074145.1 Rhodoluna sp. | reverse complement strand
TTGCTCCAAGAAATCCTGCAGTGCTAGAGCGTTCATTACGGTGCCCAGCATACCCATGTAGTCGGCTCGCGAACGTTCCATGCCTCGCTGGGAAAGTTCAGCGCCGCGGAAGAAGTTTCCTCCACCGACCACGATTGCAATCTCTGCAGACTTTGCTCCATCGGCAATTTCTTTTGCAATTTCTGCAACGATGTCTGGATTCACGCCAAGAGTGCCACCGCCGAAAGCCTCACCCGAAAGTTTGAGTAATACACGACGCTTTTTTGATGGCATCAGAACCCTCCCGAGGTTTGCCTGGACACTGCTTCTATCCTAGGCGGGGCAGCAAAAAAGGCCCGGCCGAATAGCCGAGCCTTTCTCAATTTTTGCTTAGGCGCCTACGCGGAAACGAACGAAAGCCGAAACGGTTAGGCCTGCGTTTTCCAAAACCTTGCCGACTGACATCTTGTTGTCTTTAGCGAAGTCCTGCTCCAAAAGAACGTTTTCCTTGAAGAAGCCGTTTACGCGTCCTTCAACGATTTTTTCAAGAGCTGCTTCTGGCTTGCCTTCGTTGCGAGCAGTTTCTGCTGCGATTCGACGTTCGGTCTCAACGGTTTCGGCTGCAACATCGTCGCGCTTCAAAACGGTTGGAGAAAATGCGGCGATGTGCACGGCTACATCGTGAGCAGTTTCTGCATCCGAACCAGAGTATGCAACTAGCACGCCAACCTGCGGAGGGAGATCCTTGCTGGTGCGGTGCATGTAAGCATCGATGGCTGCATCCTTGATTGATGCAACGCGGCGAAGTTCAACCTTCTCGCCCATGATTGCGGCGTCGTCGTTGATTGCGTCCTGCACGGACTTGCCACCAAGGTCTGCTGCAAGTGCAGCGGCCAAGTCGGTAGCACCGGATGCGGCAACTGCGTCGGCAACTCTGTCTGCTAGTTCGATGAACTTTGGAGCCTTAGCAACGAAGTCAGTTTCACATGCAAGTTCGATAAGGTAGCCAGTTCCGCCATTTACTCGAGCAACTACAAGTCCGTTGCTGGTGGTGCGACCTTCACGCTTTGAAACACCTTTAAGGCCCTTGAGTCGCAAAACTTCAAAAGCCTTCTCGATGTTGCCATCGGCTTCATCAAGCGCACTCTTGCAGTCCATCATTCCGGCGCCTGACTTCTCGCGAAGCGCCTTTACATCTGCGGCTGTGTAATTTGCCATGTTTAGTTTGATTCCTCTACTGCACCAGCCGCGGCTGTTGCTTCTGCTTTAACTTCTGCCTGGCCCTGCTCTAGAAGCTCGCGCTCCCATTCGGCTAGAGGTTCAGCTTCTGCTTCTGGCTTTGTGTGACGAGAGATTAGACCTTCAGCAACTGCATCTGCGATAACGCGAGTTAGCAATTGAACCGAACGAATTGCATCATCATTTCCAGGGATACCGATAGTAACCTCATCTGGGTCACAGTTGGTATCAAGAATTCCAATAACAGGAATGCCCAGCTTCTTAGCTTCAGTAATAGCGAGGTGCTCCTTGTTGGTGTCAACAACCCAGATCGCAGATGGAGTCTTGGTGATGTTGCGGATACCGCCCAAAGCTTTTTCAAGTTTTTCTTTTTCGCGGCGAAGAATTAGTAGTTCTTTCTTGGTAAGACCTGTTTTGGTCTTTCCGGTGAAGTCCATGGTTTCCAATTCCTTCAGGCGTGATAGACGCTTCTGAATGGTTTGGAAGTTAGTTAGTAATCCACCTAACCAGCGCTGGTTAATGTAAGGCTGGCCAACGCGAAGTGCTTGCTCGGCAATCGCTTCTTGTGCTTGCTTCTTAGTTCCTACAAAAAGGATGCTTCCGCCGTGTGCAACGGTGTCCTTTACAAAGTCATAAGCCTTGTCAATAAATGCAAGTGACTTCTGTAGGTCGATGATGTAAATTCCAGAGCGGTCGGTCAGAATGAAACGACGCATCTTTGGATTCCAACGTCGGGTCTGGTGCCCGAAGTGAACGCCACTGTCTAACAGTTGGCGAACTGTTACTACTGCCATGAGCAGTCTCCTTTTTCGGCGCGCAAAGGCGCCGCTTCAGTTTCTTGTAAACGATCGGTTGATCGATACACCTGGTGTCGGATCCAAGCCGCAGCAATTTCTCGCTGACTGAAGGTTTGGTATCTGGTTCGACACGCGAAGTCGACATGCTTTTAAGAGCTCAGAATTGGGCTGATAACGAGAATGTCGCTAAAAGACAGCCTACCAGCGGCTGACTGGGGTTATCCACCCCTTTTATAAGACGTGGATTATTGCAACTCGAGGCGGGCAGTCTGAATCCGTGCCAAATTTGCTAAAACTGTCCCTAGAAGCCTTGCTGATTTCGGGTCTGGCTGCGGGGGCTACGGCCTCGGCCTCGTTTGCCCAGCAGCCGACAGCACCTTCTATGAGCCTGCCCTTTGTCGAACCGATTCCAATAATCAATGAATATCGTCAGCCCAACAGCGACTATTCGGCCGGGCATCGCGGGGTCGATTTCTTAGCCCCGATCGGAACCGTAATACTGGCACCCGCCGATGGCGAAATTTGGTTCTCGGCACACTTGGTGAATCGACCGGTGTTGAGCCTGAAGCATGACGGAGATTTACTGACCGAATTTGAACCAGCCTGTTCGACTTTGAGGCGCGGTGAAAGAGTTCAACGCGGTCAACAAATCGGATTTGTTTGCGCGGCAGACGGCGACTACAAAATGCATTGCGAAGAATGTCTGCATTTTTCAACCAGATTAAATGGTGAATATTTGTCACCGATGTATCTGCTTGGGCTGTTGAATCCTAGTCGCCTGCTTGCGATTAAAAACTAAGCCCTTGGGTGCGCATTTTTATAACCCTCGCGCAATCGTTCAATGGAAACATGCGTGTAGATCTGAGTGGTACCCAGACTCGCATGTCCAAGTAGTTCTTGTACGGCACGCAGGTCTGCCCCGCCATCGAGCAAATGTGTAGCTGCACTATGCCGAAGCGAGTGCGGGCCGGCTGCCCCGGTCGGCGTTGCCTCGAGCAACTTTGCGACCAGCCCATAGACCTGACGCACACCGATGCGTTGACCTCGGGAATTCAGCAAAAGAGCTTGCCCGCTTTTTTCACTTACCAATTCCGGACGAGAAATTCTTATCCATTTATCTAGTGCTTCTCGTGCCGGCAAGCCAAAAGGAATCATGCGTTGCTTCGCGCCTTTACCCATAACGCGCATGATATTTCGCGAATAGTCGATGTCCTCTAGATCGAGTCCGACCAGTTCACTCACACGAGCTCCGCTTGCATAAAGCAATTCAACAGCCACCAAATCGCGAACCCCCTGCGGATTATCCTCGGTTGCTGCTTCCAGCAAGCGATCAAAAATGATTTGCAGACTTTCGCGTGAAACAACCTTCGGCAAAGACCTCGAAGCTTTAGGCGCACGCAAACGCAAGGAAGGATCTTCGGAAATTAATTCGTTCTTGTGAGCCCAGGCGCAAAAAGATTTGATTGCCGCACTTTTGCGAGCCAGGGTAGCTTTCGAAAGTCCCGATTCGCTCACTTTCCAAAGCCAATCTCGAAGATGTTCCAAACTAATAGCATCGATGGAATCAAGCCCTTGCTTCGTCATGAATTCGGCGAAGTCTGACACATCAACCAGGTAGCCCTTGACGGTGTTTGCCGAATAACCACGACCAGCATCGAGATGAGACTCGAAGCCAGAAATGGCTGAAGCAAAATTTGTTGGCACATTCAAACTGTAGTTTGAGTTCGCCGCCACTTGCCGTTTTGACGAACTACTAATCCTTCAAGTTCCAAAGAGCCGAGGGCAATTTTTGCCTCGCTTGAAGTTAGTCCCGCCGTTAGGCAAATATCGTTCACGTCGCATTCGCCGAAACCGATTGCATCTAGTGCCCTGGTTTCGAGCGCACCCAGTGAGGCAAGTTGTGCAGCGCTCGGCGCGGCTGGTCCTCCAAGACTTTCGATTAGATGTTTCGCATCAACAATCAGTTGCACATTTGGATTATTTGCAATCAGCGAATTGGTTCCCGCTGATTGTGGTGAGGTTATCGGGCCGGGTAGTGCGTAAACCTCTCGGCCCAGCTTGTCGGCATGGTTGCAAGTATTCAGTGCGCCGGATCTCCAATTGGCTTCGATAATTACCGTTGCCCTGCCTAGCGCGGCAATAAGGCGATTTCGGTTTAAGAATCTCCATTTGGTAGGCGCGGTTCCCGGTGGCAGTTCACTAATAACTGCGCCATGGCGAATTACTTGTTCGAGCATTGCCCGGTTACCGGTTGGGTAAAGGTAATCAACGCCACCTGCCATCACGGCAATCGTGTTGCCGCCCATGGCCAATGCTGCTCGATGTGCAATGCCATCAATTCCGTAAGCGCCGCCAGAGACAATTGAAAAATTATTGGTAACCAATTCACCTACTATCTGCGTCGTAGCAAACTCCCCATAGCTGGTACACCCGCGACAACCAACCACCGATATCGAATCATCCAAGCGTTCTAAAGCCGACACGCTTCCGCGAACCCAAAGCGCCATTGGTTCGAACGATTCGAGATTGCTAAGCCCGACAGGCCAACTCGAACTCTCTCTTGTTAAGGTGACTGCCCCGAGTTCATTTGCCACCCGAATTGCATGAGTCACCAATTGCAGCGATTTGCGAGGCGCCCAGCGCTGTCTCGATTCACTCAAATATTCTTCAAAGTTGTCCCGTAAAAACAAAGAATCAATGTCTGCACTAGGTGAATCAAGAATTTCCTTCAAAACTTGATCCGACTGAGTTCCTAGTAATTCGAGCTGCAAAGCTCGAAGTGCCCCTAGTGAATTCACAAGTAACCCCGCGAAACCGTCGCCGGGTTCGCAAAAAACACTCCAGGCTAAGTTGGCAAAATGTTGGGTTCGAGCTAGGTCGCTTTCAAATTCCATCGGAAGAAAATTTGCCAATTCACCTGCAGAAATTCTCAGCCCGAAATCTTGGACTATCAATTTAGTTTGTCTTTCACCAGTTGCCCGCGTAAATAAATGGCCTTGGCCACGTCATCTGCGGTTGGCAACTCTCGGCCAGCAAGGTCGCTGATTGTCCATGCCAACCGAAGACACCTATCGAAACCACGCATGCTAATTCGGCCGGAATCCAAAGCCGCGTTTAGTTTTGCCATCGATGAGGCTTGCAGAGTCAAATGTTTTCGCAGATATGTACCTGGCACCTGAGCGTTTATGCGCCACGGGGTGCCAATCAATCGTTTTGCTGCCGCTTGGCGGGCGGCATTGACAGCAACACGAAGTTGTTCCGATGTTTGAGGTTCGTGATTTTTTGCCATCGCCAATTGAGCGGGATTTGCAGGCTGAATATTCAATTGAATATCCACGCGATCCAAAAGCGGACCGGAAAGTTTATTTAGATAACGAGTTTTCTGCTGATGCGAACAAGTGCAGCTTCTGCCGGCTCCCACGGCGTTGCCACATGGGCACGGATTCGCGGCTAAGACCAATTGAAATTTGGCAGGAAACTTGGCGATTCCGCCAGACCGTGCAATCACCACCTCGCCCGATTCGAGCGGTTGTCGCAATGCCTCGAGAGCAGGTTGCTGAAATTCTGGAGCCTCGTCTAAAAATAAAACGCCGTTATTGGCTAATGAAATGGTTCCGGGGCGCGGATTTACCAAGCCGCCGCCAACCAGCGAACTAACCGATGCGCTGTGGTGCGGTGCTTCGAATGGCGGTGTTGTAATCAAGTTTCCGAATAAAGATTTTGCGTTTCCAGAAATTGAAAACACGGCTGTGGTTTCAAGCGCGGATTGCAAATCAAGTTGCGGCAGTATGCCCGGAAGTCGCTCAGCCATCATGGTCTTACCGGCACCCGGTGGTCCAATCATTAGTACATGGTGCCCACCCGCCGCTGCTACGGTGAGCGCCTCGATGGCATCGTCTTGACCAAGCACGTCTGCAAAGTCGGGAAGCATAAAAGCCGGCGTTGTTGCGCTTGGTTTTATTTCGACATCGGTTATTAAATCTTGCGCGTCAATTTGAGAGCCATGAAACCTAGCAACCTCGCGTAAATTATTAGCGCCGAGCACTTTGATTCCATCAATCAATTTACCTTCGGCCAAATTTGCCGCCGGAACGATGGCGACTTTAATCCCTGCCTGCTTGGCGGCCAAGAGTGCCGGCAAAATTCCATTTATCCTTCTAAGAGTGCCGTCGAGACCAAGTTCACCCAGGTGCACTATTAGTTCGTGTGAGTTAGCGTTTATCGAACCTGATGCGGCTAAGACCGCCACAGCAATTGCTAAATCGAAACCAGACCCCTGCTTCTTTACCGAGGCAGGTGACAAATTTACCGTGATGCGCCTAGCCGGTACTGGTAAACCGCTATTGGTAATTGCGGCGCGCACTCGATCTTTGGATTCGCTTAGTGAAGTGTCTGGAAGTCCAACTAAAACAAAGCTTGGCAGGTTGCTGGAAATCTCGGCTTCAACTTCGATCAGGGTTCCGGTTAATCCCAACAGGCTTATCGAATAAGACTTTGCCAACTTCAATTTGGCGACCCGCTAAAAAACTTGCTTCAGGTGTTCGATGGCTACTTTGCCATCTCGCACTAAAACTGAAATCGCATCTAGTCGAACCTGCACCGAGCTGGTCTTGGTCGAGGCGCACCATTCCGCCACTAGCTTTCGCATTCGAGCAACTTTAAGTGGGGTGATCGCCTCGAACGGATGACCAAAACCGCTTCCGTTTCTCGTTTTTACCTCAACAAAGACCAGCTTTTCTCGATCACGCGCCACCAGATCAATTTCGCCCAATCGACAGCGCCAGTTGCGTTCCAGAATTTCATAGCCACGGTCTTGAAGGTATTCAGCCGCGCAGTTTTCGCCATATTTTCCAAGTGTCTGTTTTTGATTCACTCGCCAAGCATTTACTAGCTGGCGTTCGCCGAATGCGGGACTGCTAAATCTGTGGAAAAACTAGTCGGCTACTCGCCGACGGCAAATTCCTTAGGCAGGTTGAAAGATGCGCCGGTCAATTCTTCGACATTGACATCTTTAAAGGTCAGCACGCGAACGGTTTGAACAAATCGGTCGGTTCGGTAAATATCCCAGACCCAGACATCCTTCATGTTCAGTTCGAAATAGAAATCATTGCCCGTTTCGACGCGTTTCAAATCGACCTCGTTAGCCAAATAAAATCGACGCTCGGTTTCGACAACATATTTAAAAGTTCCGATTACATCGCGATACTCGCGATACAGGGCTAATTCGGCTTCTCTGTCGTAGTCTTCGAATTCGTTCTCGTCCATTGCTAGAAGTCTATTCCTCTGCCCCGCCGGCCAAGATATTGGTCAACCAGCTAA
This sequence comes from Rhodoluna sp., assembly GCA_046074145.1. Taxonomy (GTDB): domain Bacteria; phylum Actinomycetota; class Actinomycetes; order Actinomycetales; family Microbacteriaceae; genus Rhodoluna. Next base: position 1,168 of record JBJTNR010000072.1, on the reverse strand, counting down.
GGCGGTGTTCGCCACTCGGCCCCAACTCGCGCACCGCGCTGATGTGTGCAGCAGAGGCGTACCCCTTGTGGCTGTCGAGCCCGAAGCCGGGAATTTTCTTAGCTAGTTCGATCATGTACCGATCTCGCGTCACCTTGGCAATCACGGATGCCGCCGCCACGGATACGCAATCGCGGTCGGCTTTAGTTTTGACAACCACTTCGATGCCACTTGATTTAGGTCCGATCCAATTGTGCGATCCGTCGAGAATTATTACTGCGCCGTCACTAGCGATCTGTTCGCGCAAATTTGAATCAAAAAGTATTTCAACTAATGCCGCGGCGCCAGCACGAGCAAGTGAGTCCACAATTCCGTTTCGGTCAATTTCGCTTGCCGAAATCTGGCCAACTGCACTGGCGGTAACCCAAGATTTGGTCGGTTCAAATATTTCTTCGCGAACCGATTCGCTCAGCAATTTAGAATCGCGTAGTTTTTCTGGCCAAGGATTGTTGTTTTGATGAATTTCGCGATCAATAACGGCAACGCCAACGGCCACCGGCCCAGCAATTGCGCCACGTCCGACTTCATCTATTCCAATGACAAACCGAGGGCCACGCGCCCATAATTCGGTCTCGAAATTAAGGGTGGGGAACGTCTTTGAAGACATTTGGGAAATTGTCTAGCCACTGCCAATTGCTAAACGGCCAGGTGACTACGAATGCGCGACCTACTATAAATTTCTTAGAAACGAATCCTTTGCTTGGTAGGTCTTGGTGAAAACGCGAGTCAGCCGAATTATCTCGGTTGTCGCCCATCACCCAGATCGAACCTTCGGGAACTGTTACGTCAAATGCGGTATCCGACGGTGCCTTTCCTTTTGAAAGATATGTTTCATCAATCGGCGTTCCGTTGATTGTGATTTTGCCCTCGGGTGAGCAGCAGGTCACGTGGTCGCCGGAAATCCCAATTACTCGCTTAACTAGGTGCTGCGAACTGTCCGGGGCAGTAACGCCGAATGCCGACAAGAACCAGTCGGTGGCGGAAGTAATTGGGTCGAGCTGCGGTTGCTCGCTTGAGCCCAACCAACCACCTGGATCTTTGAAAACCACAACATCACCGCGTTCAATCGGAATGATGTTTGGAACCAATTCGTTCACAATGATTCGATCGTCAATTTGAAGTGTTTCCA
>JBJTNR010000071.1:0-16666 GCA_046074145.1 Rhodoluna sp. | reverse complement strand
CACACGTGTTATTGATGGAAAAACTTCGTTACTTTTTGGTCCCTACGCCACGGCGAATCCAAAATTTCTTAAGAATGGTTCGCTGTTCGATCTCCCAACTTCGCTTCGTTTTGCCAACCTGGTGCCTTACATTTCAGTTGGGTTGAGAAGTTTTTCTTTGATTAAGTACTTCATTGGTGAACTGATAAAGAGCCGAAAAAGTAAATTCGCATCACTAAAGGCGTTTATGCCGAGTGCTCGCTTTGAAGATTGGGAACTGCTGAATGCCGGTCAAAGGGCTCAGGTAATTAAAAAAGATAAACGCAAGGGTGGAACACTTCAGTTTGGAACTGAAGTAGTGACGTCGCGTGATGGTTCACTTTCTGGACTGCTAGGTGCTTCGCCGGGAGCTTCAGTAGCAGTGCACGTAATGCTCGAAGTTCTGCGTCAAAGTTTTCCGGCGAAATTTGAAAGTTGGAAACCGCGCCTAACTGAAATGATTCCAAGTTTCGGAACAAAACTATCGAGTGATCCCGAAACCGCGGCAGCAAACCTGGCGCGCACTGCGCGAATCCTCAAGCTCAGCAATTAATTCTTGGTGGTCGATACTGGGATCGAACCAGTGACCCCTTCCATGTCAAGGAAGTGCGCTACCGCTGCGCCAATCGACCAATGCAATTTGGAGGTGGAGACGGGATTTGAACCCGTGGTTTGACAGCTTTGCAGGCTGTTGCTTTGGGCCGCTCAGCCACTCCACCAAGCTTTTTCGAGCTTTACGCCCAACTGCGAGCGGATGACGAGATTCGAACTCGCGACCCCAACCTTGGCAAGGTTGTGCTCTACCAACTGAGCCACATCCGCATTCTTGTTTCCAAGACTTGGCTACTCTAACTCAAAACAAAATCGAGGTCAAACAGCTAAGGCGCCCAGAACCATCTAGGGTCACTGTCGCCATAACCCGTGAAACCGTGCTGAGTTATATCGATTCCGCTAAGTTCTTCGCGGATTTCAATTCGAAATCCAAACCATCGCTGAATAAATTTCCCGATCAAAAAGGTCATCCCGAAGGCGTAAATTGCGACGGTAAATATTCCGGTTAATTGCGCACCTAATTGCTGGAATCCATGGCCAAAAAATAAGCCGGTACTGCTGGATGCGAAAGCGATGAATAATGTACCAACAACCCCGCCAACTAAGTGAATTCCAACTACGTCTAAAGAATCATCAAAATTGAATATAAATTTAAGCTCGATTGCAAGTGCGCAAATGAGCCCAGTGATTAAACCCAGCACCACAGCCCAGATTGGTTGAACGTAGGCGCAACTAGGTGTGATAGCAACCGCACCTGCGATAATTCCTGAAGCTGCACCAATTGAAGTTGGCTTGCCGTGTTTCATTTTTTCGAAGAACATCCAGGACAACATTGCGCCAACGGGGGCAATTATCGTATTGATAAAAGAGAGTGCCGCGGTACCGTCTGCAATAATTTCGGAACCGGCGTTGAATCCTAACCAGCCGAACCAAAGAATTCCGGTTCCAATCAGGACTAGGGGAACATTGTGAGGTACGTGCAGATTGCGCGAAAACCCGAACCGTTTGCCAATAACTAGCGCGAGTGCCAATGCGGACGCTCCGGATGCAATTTCAACAACGGTTCCACCGGCAAAATCTTTTAATCCAACATCGAACACCAACCAGCCACCGTCAATCACATTGCCGGAAGTATCGGCAGAGAAATTGAAAACCCAGGATGCAATTGGAAAATATACGATTGTGAGCCAAACGAAAACAAAAATCATCCAAGATCCGAATTTAGCTCTATCGGCTATCGCACCTGAAATTAGAGCAACAGTTATGATCGCGAAGGTTCCCTGAAAGGCTGCAGATATCAGAGGAAGGCCATCGCCGTTTCTTGCCTGCTCCACCAGGTTATTCAAAAATATGTTGTTGAGGTCTATTCCTAGGAAGCCATCAAAACCAAGGTAGTTTCCAAAACCGGCATTTGAAAAAACGACAGCGTAACCAAAAATGGCCCAGACAACTCCGCCAATGGCAATAGCTCCGAAACTCATCATCATCATATTGACGACGGTGGATGCGCGAACCAATCCCCCATAAAAAAAGGCTAAGCCTGGTGTCATAAACAACACCAGGCTTGCACAAAAAATAAGAAAAAGAATTGACTCGCTATGCATGGTTAGCCTTTGTCTGCACCGAACGAATAGGCCTCTTCGCCGTGCACGACCGTGTCAATTCCGGCAATTTCCGCGTCCGCATTTACTCGGAAGCCAATAATTTTTTCAATGGCGAAACCTAGAATTAGGGAGATTACAAAGCTATAAATCAAAACAGCCCCCGCTCCTATACTTTGGGCGATCAATTGGTGAGCACCGTAGCCAAAGAAGAGTCCTACACCGTTTCCGAATAGTCCAATAAATAAAGTTCCTACAATTCCACCAACAAGGTGGATGCCTACGACATCGAGTGAGTCATCGTATCCAGCGAAGAATTTGATGTCGATGGCTAACGCGCATAGTATTCCGGCCAGCACGCCTAAAACAATTGCCCAAAGTGGATCAAGAATTGCACATGCTGGAGTGATCGCAACGAGTCCCGCGATTGCTCCAGATCCGGCGCCAATTGATGTTGCTTTTCCGTGGCGAATTTTCTCAACCGAAATCCATCCAAGCATCGCCGCTGCAGGCGCAATCAAAGTGTTGACAAATGCAATCGAGGCAATTCCATCGGCGGCCAATTCTGAACCGGCGTTGAACCCGAACCATCCGAACCAAAGGAGCGCGACACCGAGAAGGGTTAGTGGCACGTTGTGTGGCTGAGCGATCCCCTTGCTAAATCCAAGCCTCTTACCCAAGACGATAGCTAAAGCTAGACCAGCTGCACCGGCGTTGATGTGAACTGCGGTACCGCCAGCGAAGTCAATTACGCCAAGATCATGAACAATCCAGCCACCATCAACGATTTTTCCGTCTTGAACTGTGAAATTGAAAACCCAGTTTGCTACTGGAAAGTAGACGATTGTTGCCCAAATGCCGGCGAACACCATCCATGCACCGAACTTTGCCCGGTCAGCAATAGCTCCCGAGATAAGTGCAACGGTAATAATTGCAAAAGCCGCCTGAAATGCCACGAATGAAAGTGATGGGTACGCTCCGCTAGGTGCGGCAGCATCTTCCACCTGCGCTTTCAAGCCAATGAATGACCAATCGATACCAAAAATTCCATCGATGCCAAAAAAGGAACTTGTGCCGCCATTCGCAAAGGCGATTGCGTACCCGTAAATTGCCCAGAGAACTGCAATTAGACCCAGAGATCCAAAACTCAGCATCATCATGCTGACGACAGATTTTGCCTTGACTAGACCGCCATAAAAAAATGCGAGTCCAGGCGTCATTAATAGAACTAATGCGGCTGATATGAGTATGAAAGCGGTGTTCCCTTGATCCATTTGTTTGCCTCTCTCCTTGTAAACAAATTCCTAAGATGTAGGAAAGTGTCCCAAGCAAAGATTTCATCCAGAGGTGTGAAATGTTTCGGGTTTGTAAATCTTGCCCGAGGTTTAGGAGGACATTGCCCCCAGGCGAGAAATGGCGCGTAGGTACTTTTTCCGAAAGCCACCTGATAAATAATCCGCTGAAAAGAGCGCGGTCAAAGGCATTCCCGTAGATCGCATTTTGATTTGAGCTTCGTATGCCCTATCGACGAAAGCTACGAATCTTAAGGCATCTACTTGATCCGTTAGCAAATGACATTTAGTTAAGGCAACGTGTGAAATTCCATCGAGCATGTGCCCGTAACGAGATGGGTGCACTTTAGAAAGCTGAATAAGTAAATCGTCAAATGAATCGAGAGAAGTGGTTGCTTTGTCGAAAAGATTAAGCCAGTCCCCTAATTCAACTTCGCCAAGTGCGCTTGCCTCAACCACAGAAGGGCGATGTCTAAAATCCTCGCCGTCGATACGAAGCATCTGAAATTTATGTGAAATGCCGTGAATCTCTCTTTGAAAGTCTGCCGCCGCAAATCTGCCCTCGCCCAAAGCGTTTGGTGGTGTATTGCTTGTTGCTGCGAATTTGACACCTTTTTCAGATAACTCGTTTAACAAACGTGACATCATCATGGTGTCACCTGGGTCATCTAATTCGAACTCGTCAATGCAAATAAGTTGAAATTTGCCAAGGGCTTTTACGGCTTCTGCAAAGCCAAGTGCTCCTATCAAGCTGGTATAGGAAATAAAGCTTCCAAAAGCTTTTTTGCCCTTGAACGCGTGCCAGATTGAAGCCAAGAGGTGCGTCTTACCTACACCAAAACCTCCATCGAGATAAATTCCGACCGGTATAGGTTGGGTTTTGCCAAAAAGTTTCTTCTCAACCTTGCCCTGCGAAAAATTAGAGCACTTTTTTTGCGCATCGATTTGGCTTGGAAATTCAGAATGAGGCACGTAGTTCTCGAAACGCGCTTGGCTAAATTCACGCGGTGGAATCAGATCCGCAAGCAACTGCCCAACGGAAACCTGAGGATTGGCCTTAGATATCGCACGATAATCGCCGCTTGAGATGACCAATTATGACCTAGCCGTTGGATGAAATGAATACTTCAGTTAACCTAGTTGAGGATATCAAAGACTTAAGTAAGGAACACAGGGATTCATGGCGATTAACCTCGACACTAACCAAAAATTCAGTGAATATGCCCATCCAGAGGTTTTGGTAAGCACCGAATGGTTGGCAGGCAAATTGCACTCTTCGGAAATTGAGACCGGAAGTTTAGTAATCGTCGAATCAGACGAAGATGTCCTCCTATATGAAATCGGCCACATTCCTGGGGCAGTGAAAATCGACTGGCATACAGATTTAAATGACCCTGTAACTCGCGATTATGTTTCTAGCCACGCGTTCGCCGAACTAATGCGCAGTAAGGGTATTTCTCGAGATGCGACGGTGGTTATTTACGGAGACAAGAGCAACTGGTGGGCAGCGTACGCGCTCTGGGTTTTCAAACTCTTTGGTCATGCTGATGTTCGTCTCTTGGATGGCGGTCGCGAGAAGTGGTTAGCCGAGAATCGCGAGATGACAAAAGAACAACCGCAATTAAATTCGAGTGATTACCCGACTGTCGATCGTGACGATACAACCATTCGTGCGTTCCGAGATGATGTTTTGAAGCATTTTGGCCAACCGCTGATTGATGTCCGTTCCCCTGAGGAATACAGTGGCGAACGAACCCACATGCCTGCTTATCCAGAGGAAGGTGCTCTTCGTGGTGGACATATTCCCACCGCCAAGTCGGTACCTTGGGCTAAAGCCGCAGGAGAAAATGGTGTGTTTAAAAATCGCGCCGAACTCGAAGAAATTTACCTTCATGGCGCAGGGCTAAATAAAAATGATGACGTCATTGCATACTGCCGTATCGGTGAACGCTCAAGCCACACCTGGTTTGTATTGCAGTATCTTTTAGGCTTCAAGACGGTTCGCAATTACGACGGTTCGTGGACCGAATGGGGTTCTCTTGTTCGAGTTCCAATAGTTAAAGGCTCTGAACCTGGATCTTTAGATTCGAAATAGAAAATGGATTCGGTCGAAACGCTAATTGCCGATTTCCAGGAAATTGGTGCAAAAGATCGCTTGCAACTTCTGCTCGAGTTCAGTGAATCCTTGCCGGAATTGCCGGCAAAATATCAAGATCACCCCGATTTACTAGAACGTGTACTTGAATGCCAAACCCCGATTTACCTATTTGTTGAAGTGACAAATGGCATTGTTGGGTTGTTCTTCAAGGCGCCTGCGGAAGCTCCTACCACTCGAGGATTTGCCAGCATCTTGCACGCCGCATTAAATGGACGATCTGCTGAAGAAGTTCTTAATGTGGACAATGACTTTCCTAGCAAACTTGGATTGACTGATGTAGTGTCACCGCTTCGGATGAATGGAATGCGCGGAATGCTAGCTCGAATTAAACGCCAGGTAAAAGAAAAAATCCTGATTGAGTAATTTCACCAACGAACATCTAGGGTGGCGTGCAGCTATCGTGCTCAATGCCAACGGTGAATTTATAGGCCGCGACGGATCTTCAAAATCAATTTCCAACGATTCTGACCGGGCACTCCTATTCGAACTGCGCTCTCAATCAGATGTAATAGTCACAACTGGCAAAACGGCGCGGAGCGAGCAGTATCAATCATCAAAATTTGCGCCAATTGCTTTCATAACCCGTAACCCAGAAAGTCTCCGCAATATTCCGGCTTTCATGGTTCCCGGAGACTTTCCAAACCGGATTCTTACTTCGAAGAATCACGACCTCAATTGGTTGCCTGATCAAATTCGCGAGCTCGGTTTTAGCAGACCACTTTTTGAAGGCGGGCCCGATTCTCTAAACCAATTAATCGACTCAGGAGTAGCCATCGAAATTTTTGCGTCATCTACCGCGCCGGTTCAGCCTCAAGAAACGCAGTTGGATCTGCTAGCCAAGCTAATTCCAAGCATTAGCAACTTCGAAGTTGCAGACGTGCTCGAAAAAGAATCATTGCGTGCCCTCCGTCTAATTCGACCCTAGAACCAATATCCTTGACTGGATGATTGAGTTTGAAACACCCGAAGATGCAGCAGCCGAATTTCGCCTTGCTGTAGAAAGCTTGCGACAAGCCGAACTAAGACCCGAACTTGAGATTGAACAGATCACCGCACCAGCGAAACTTGCTACTCATGCCATTGCATTTGCTGCAAATGTGAATGCAGAAATGGCGGACATAGCCTCCGACCTGGGTACAGGTAGATTCGTTTTACTTTGGGATCCAACTGAACAAGAAGCCTGGCAATCTAAATTTCGCATTGTTTCGTTTTCAAAATCACCATTAGAGACAAACATTGGTGCAGACGAAGCGATTGCCGATGTCGCCTGGGCGTGGCTAACAGAAGCTTTAGAAAACCGTCGTGCTAGGTATTTGGCGTCGGCAGGAACGGCAACCAGAGTTATTTCTTCCGGCTATGGCAGCCTGAGTGGGCAAAGTGACCATGCTGAATTAGAGATGCGAGCCTCATGGTCACCGGTAGACGCGAACACTTCGGCTCATTTTGAAGCCTGGCAGGATTTAGTTTGCATAATGTCTGGCTTTCCTAATTTGCCAAGCGGTGTTAGTAGCTTTTCGGCAAAATTCCAACGATGACCGATAACGAGCTTCCCCTCCTGTCCAAGCCTCGGGTAGATCGAATTGTTTTTGTTGATACCGCCGCTAAATTCAATGACTGCATTAGTGAACTTGCGCTTGGCAAGGGCCCATTTGCTCTAGATGCAGAGCGCGCCTCGGGTTTCAAATACAGCCAGCGCGCCTATTTGATTCAGATTCATCGCTTTGGTTCCGCGATTTTTCTGATTGACCCGATTGCCATTGTTGCTGAAATCGGCCTGGAACCATTCACGCGTCTTAATGAATTGCTATCAACAAACGAATGGATTCTTCATGCCGCAAGCCAGGATATTCCTTGTTTAGCTGAATTGGGAATCAAACCGAATCAACTTTTCGACACCGAACTCGGTTCACGACTTGCAGGCTTACCGCGCGTTGGTTTGGGTGCCGTGACTGAACACTATCTGCAAATACGACTCGCCAAAGAACATTCCGCCGTTGATTGGTCCACTCGCCCACTACACGAAGATTGGTTAAATTACGCGGCACTTGATGTTGATGTACTTATCGAACTGCGTGAAAAAGTAATTGCATTGCTTAAGCAACAGGGCAAATTGGAGTGGGCGAAGCAAGAATTTGCGGCAGTTGCCAAAATGACTCCTAAACCACCAAAAATAGATCGTTGGCGTGGAGTAACAGGAATGCACGAAGTCAAAGACGCCCGCACAATGGCAATCGTTAAATCGATTTGGACAGCCAGGGAAAATCTTGCTGAAAAATTGGACGTCTCTCCGGGTCGACTTATTCCGGATTCCTCAATTGTTGCAGCAGCACTTAATCCGCCTAAGACGAAACCCGAATTGGCATCGATGAAAACTTTTTCAGGCAGAGCAAGTCGCTCTTACCTAGACCTTTGGTGGCAAGCAATAGCCGAGGGCGTCGCGACCCGTGACCTTCCGCAACTTAGAATTTCGAGTTCAGAGGTTCCGAATCATAGAACCTGGGCAAAACGCTTTCCCGAAGCGGACAGACGGCTTAAATTTGTGCGAGAGGCTCTTGTTGCAAAAGCTGAGGAAATCGAAATGCCTGTTGAGAATTTACTCACGCCGGATTTCGCAAGAAACCTATGCTGGGAACCACCCTCAGAAAACTCTCGGGAGAAAGTTGTGCAAAGACTCGAATCTCTTGGTTCAAGGCCTTGGCAAATCGAACAAACCGCGGAACTGATTGCCACAGCTCTAGATAACGCAGCCAAACCGGAAATTACAGATTCGAACGTTGATCCTGAGTCGACGAACTAACCTCGTCGCCTGGTAGCGGTTTAGCGTGAGGCACTCTCGCTCCAACAACTTGAGCAACAATGTCGCGGGCGATTGACTGGGCGGTCAAACCAACCCTTTCTAAAATTTCATTTCTCGTCGCATGTTCTAGGAATTCATCCGGTAAGCCAACTTCATTAAGAGCCGTATCTACCTGTGCAGCACGCATGTCCTGACGCACTCGAGTTCCAATGCCACCAACTCTTATGCCGTCTTCGATGGTCACAACCAATCGGTGTGAAGCTGCAAGTTCAATTACTGATTTCGCCACGGGAATCACCCAACGTGGATCAACCACGGTTGCCCCGATACCCTGCGCTGCCAAAAGTTCAGCAACTTTCAAAGCCACCGGGGCCATAGCGCCAACCGAAATCAAAAGTACATCTTTAGCTGCAGCTTCGGACAGGACGTCAACACCGTCGGGAAGTTTTCGAACTTCAGTTATCGAATTGCCAACCGAACCTTTTGGGAAACGAACAACGGTAGGAGAATTTTTTATTGATACGGCTTCGTTCAATTCATCGCGAAGTGTATGAGCGTCTCTTGGTGCGGCAATCTTGATGCCAGGAACTATTTGCAAAAGCGAAAGATCCCACATGCCGTGATGACTCGCGCCATCCGGGCCAGTTACGCCGGCTCTGTCCAAGACGAACGTGACGCCAGCGTTATGCAAAGCCACGTCCATCAATACCTGATCAAACGCTCGATTCATAAAAGTTGCATAAACTGCAACGACAGGATGAAGGCCGCCGAATGACATGCCTGCCGCGCTAGCAACTGCGTGTTGCTCAGCAATTCCAACATCGAAAACACGATTCGGATACTTGGCTGCAAATTTTTCCAAACCGACGGGAATAAGCATTGCTCCAGTAATCGCAACGATCTCCGCCCGGCGTTCAGCTATTTTCGAAATCTCCTCGCCGAATACTGCGGTCCACGACTGAGCCTTAGACTCCTCAAGCGGCTCTCCAGTTTCGGAATCAATTACGCCAACGGCATGGAATTGATCGGCAACATCGAGCAACGCAGGATCGTAGCCTTTACCTTTCTGTGTAATTGCATGCACAATCACTGGGCTTGCGTATTTTTTTGCCTGTCTAAGTGCCTGTTCCATCGCTTCGATATCATGACCGTCAATTGGGCCTATGTATTTGATATCCAAATTTGGAAACAAACCCTGCGGTGCAAAAGTAGAAACTAAGCCTTTGCCTGCCCCGCGAGCAGCTGAGTAAACCAAACGACCTGGCAACCCAAACCGATAGAAGAATTTCTTGCTAGCGCGGTAAAGCCGACGATAATTCTTATCGGTTCGAATGTGATTCAGGTATCGGGCTAGCCCACCGATTGTCGGAGCGTAGCTACGTCCGTTGTCATTAACAACTATCACCAACTTGCGATCATTGTCGTCAGAAATATTGTTCAATGCTTCCCATGTCATACCACCGGTAAGCGCTCCGTCACCAACTAAAGCAACTACATAACGATCATTTTGTTCGGTTAGTTTGAATGCCTTCGCGATACCATCTGCCCAAGAAAGGCTCGATGAAGCATGTGAGCTTTCAACGATGTCATGGATTGACTCCGATCTCTGCGGGTAACCGGCGATTCCGTCCTTTTGACGCAGTCGAGTCAGATCTTTGCGCCCAGTTAATATCTTGTGGACATAAGACTGATGACCGGTATCAAAAATAATCGAGTCTTTAGGCGACTCAAATACGCGATGAATAGCAACGGTAGTCTCGACTACTCCGAGATTCGGCCCTAGGTGTCCGCCAGTTTTTGAAACAGAGTCAATTAGCTTGTGACGGATTTCGGAACATAGTTCCAACAACTCCGCATGATTAAGTGAAACCAGATCATGCGGTTCGTTAATGCGATCAAGTAGACCCATTTTTGATCACCTAAGCGACGAGACTCCGAAGAACGTACTGCAAAATTCCACCATTTCGGTAATAGTCGGCTTCTCCTGGTGTATCGATTCGCACGATTGCATCGAACTCAATAACAGATTTACCTGCCGGCGAATGCTGCGATGGTGCAGCGACAACTTTCACAGTTTTTGGCGTGATGCCAGAGTTCAACGCTTCGATTCCGGAAATTTCAAATACTTCCGTTCCGTCTAGTCCCAGTGAATCGGCGCTCTTACCGGCTGGGAATTGCAGTGGCAAAACACCCATTCCGATTAAGTTGCTCCTGTGAATGCGCTCGAAACTCTCGGTGATCACTGCGCGCACGCCGAGCAAGCTGGTTCCCTTTGCCGCCCAGTCACGTGAAGATCCGGAACCGTATTCCTTACCGCCAAGAATTACCAACGGCGTTGAATCCTTTTGATAATTGACAGAAGCATCGTAGATGAACGCTTGCGGGCCGTCGATTTTGGTGAAGTCGCGTGTGTACCCACCTTCCACTCCGTCTAGTAATTGGTTCTTCAAACGAATGTTGGCGAAAGTACCACGAATCATTACTTCGTGGTTTCCTCGACGTGAGCCGTAGCTATTGAAATCAACTCGACCAATGCCGTGGTCGGTTAGGTATTTTCCTGCCGGAGAATCGACTTTTATCGAACCGGCTGGGCTGATGTGATCTGTAGTCACTGAGTCTCCGAGCTTTGCAAGCACACGCGCGCCTTTTATATCGGTGACGGCATCCGGGTTACGTTTCATGCCTTCGAAGTAAGGAGGTTTACGGACGTAAGTAGATTTAGGATCCCACTCAAAAACGGCTCCCTTTGGAGTCGGTAGCGCCTTCCAGCGCGAATCGCCTTCGAAAACGCCCGCATATTGTGTTTTAAACATTTCAGAGTTGATCGAATTATCAATCGTGCTCTGAACTTCTTCGGCTGTTGGCCAAATGTCTTTTAGGTAAACCGGGCTTCCGTCGGAACCCTCACCAAGCGAATCTTTCTCGAAATCGAAATCCATGGTTCCGGCAAGTGCATAGGCAATCACCAATGGCGGTGATGCGAGGTAGTTCATCTTCACATCTGGGCTAATGCGACCTTCGAAGTTGCGGTTTCCGGAAAGAACGGCGGTTACCGCAAGATCGTTGTCGTTGATGGCTTGCGAAATCTCATCGGCGAGGGGCCCAGAGTTGCCGATGCAGGTTGCGCAACCGTATCCAACTAAATTAAAACCGAGTGCGTCTAGGTCTTTGGTTAAACCAGCTTTGTCGTAGTACTCGGTGACGACTTTTGAACCTGGAGCCAACGATGTTTTTACCCAAGGCTTCGCTTTAAGGCCCTTCGCAACTGCCTTACGTGCAACAAGTCCAGCGGCAAGCATGACTGAAGGATTCGAAGTATTGGTGCACGACGTGATTGAAGCGATTGCCACGTGACCGTTATCTAGGGCAAAGTCTTTACCTGAAACAGCTGTCGGCTTCGAAATTTTCTCTGAATAACTTGGGATGATTTGCTCGAAAGCTTCTTTCGCTTTGCTAAGAACAATGCGATCTTGGGGGCGCTTTGGACCCGCGATCGAGGGAACGACTGTTGAAAGATCGAGTTCAAGATATTCGCTAAAACGAGGTTCGACACTGGCATCGTGCCACAAGCCCTGGGCTTTGGTGTATGCCTCTACCAAATCAATCTGCTCTTGTGGGCGACCCGTGATTCGCAGGTAATCCAAAGTAATTTCATCAATTGGAAACATCGCTGCGGTTGAACCAAATTCCGGGCTCATGTTTCCGATGGTCGCGCGGTTAGCCAAAGGAACAGACGAAACGCCTGCACCGTAAAACTCTACAAATTTGCCAACCACGCCGTGTTTACGAAGCATTTCGGTAATTGTGAGTACAACGTCTGTTGCCGTCACACCTGTTGAAATAGATCCGGTCAATTTGAAGCCAACAACTTTCGGAATAAGCATTGATACAGGCTGACCAAGCATCGCAGCCTCTGCTTCGATTCCGCCGACTCCCCATCCAAGAACGCCCAAGCCGTTAACCATGGTGGTGTGGGAATCGGTTCCAACGCAACTATCAGGGTATGCCTGTAGTTCGCCATTAACCTCGCGAGGCATAACTACTCGGGCTAGGTATTCGATGTTTACCTGGTGCACAATTCCAGTGCCAGGTGGAACCACTTTGAAATCATCAAAAGCGGTTTGACCCCAGCGGAGAAATTGGTAGCGCTCGCCGTTTCGGTTGTATTCGAATTCGACATTTTTTTCAAAGGCATCTGCGGAACCAGCCACATCAATTTGAACCGAGTGATCGATAACTAATTCGGCTGGGGCAAGTGGGTTAATTCTCTTTGGGTCGCCGCCAAGTTCGGCAACTGCTTCACGCATTGTTGCGAGGTCAACCACACAAGGAACTCCAGTGAAGTCTTGCATAATTACGCGAGCTGGGGTGAATTGAATCTCTACATCTGGTTCGGCCGATGGGTCCCAATTCACGATTGCGTTTATATGCTCAGCTGTGATGTTTGCACCATCTTCGGTACGCAACAGATTCTCCAGCAGAACCTTGAGGCTGTAAGGAAGAGTCTTGGAGTCGACCGCTTTCAAATTGAAGTAGCGATATTCCTTAGAACCAACCTTGAGGAGGTCTGCAGAACCGAAACTGTTGACTTTTGACATCTAGAAGCGTCCCTTACTTAACTATGCAATATTTCAAAAATACCACTATCGCTGGGCCTGTACGACCGGCCTGACTAGCAACCAAGTGAACCAAATGCATAGTGCATAGAGCGGAACGCCCATAAACACCCTCATCAAACCAAGTACTTCGGTTTGATTCGCTAGGTAAAGAGGCACCTGAACTAAAAGGCGTCCTGCAAACAAAAGAACCCAAACCAGAGTGGCAGCTTGGAAGCGACGATACTGCGGTTTATTACTTCGCCAAGTCTTACCTTTGCCTATTAAAAGGCCAACCAAAACCCCGACCAGTGGCCAACGTACGATCAACGAAACAGCCAACGCCGATAGATAAGCACCGTTGGTAAAGAATCCTTGCAAGAAATAATCTGAAGCTTTGCCGCCTTCTCGTAGCGGCAAGAATGCAGAAATGGCTATACCGATTGCGCCTGCCAAAGCCTGCGTGATTGGTTTACGCCGGATTAATTGGACGATCAAAAAAACAGCACTAAGTGAAACCGCAACACCGACGGCAAACGGGGTATTCGAAGTAAGCGCAAGAACTGTAACAAACGCCAGCGACGGAACGATGGATTCAACAATTCCAAAAACTCCGCCCAACGCAGAAGTCACGGATTGGCGTGAAATATTTATTTCACCATTCTCGTTCTGCAAGCCGAGGCGCGCGGCATGATTCTGCGATTTATTAGAAGTCAATTAGATCTTTCGCGGTGGAGCAATGGTGCCGCCTGGAACATTTAGTACTAGAAGATCTTTTGGTGGAAGCGGCATTTCATCTCTAACGATTACGACTGATCTAAACAAATCATCTATGTCGGCTGCTGCCAATGGATTGTTCAAAGCAGCACCGCCGATTACTCCCCTTAGAAACCACTTTGGGCCATCCACGCCTACAAAGCGCGCCAAGCGATGTCCGGCGATTTTGCCCGACTCGTCCCGAATTGGAATCTTGGCAATCAGCTCTGGTCCAAGCGAGCCGATTCTTTCTTCGGTTTCTCCGCCTTGGGCAATAATGCCCTGCTGCATTTGACTTCTAATTTCGTGCCAGATTCCCTCGTTTTTAGGTGCCGCGAAAGCTTGTAGTTGCAAAGTTGAATCATTTAGATCCATCGCTACGGCAACAATCCTCTGAGTAGCTTCTTCTACCTCAAGGCGCAATTGAAGATTTTCTCGAGGAGGAATCCGCATAGAACCAAAATCAATGAATGGTTTTACATCCTGAACTTCCGAAATGTCAAAAGGTCCGGCTGTACGACGATCAGCGGGTGCAGATTTTTGTGAATCAAAATTAGTCATTTATTTATTTCCGGTCGAACCGAATCCCGCTTCTCCTCGAGGGCTGCCAGGGAGAGATTCAACGCGAATGAAATCTGCCTGTTCATATTTTTGAATTACGAGTTGAGCAATTCGGTCCCCAGGTTCGATTAAAAAATCTTCTTCGCCACTGTTATAAAGCGTCACTGCAATCTCGCCTCGATAACCAGAATCGATTGTTCCGGGGGAATTCAAAACCGTGATTCCGTGTTTTGCGGCGAGACCTGATCTCGGATGAACGAGACCAACGAAACCCGCCGGGAGTGCAACACTCACTCCGGTTTGAACAAGCGACCTGCCCTTGGCTGGAACAGTTATATTCTCACGTGAACGCAAGTCCGCACCTGCGTCTCCCGGCTTCGCATACAGCGGCAAGTATTTCTCGTCGCATACGACCAAGACCGGAATATTGTTAGGCACGGTAAGAGCGTAATCTAAGACCATGAAAAACGAGGCGCTCTATAGCGAGCGAGTAATCCCTCGACTTAGCAGTTTTTTGCCGCTCGCGCTCTTACTCCCCGTAGGTTGGCTTACAACGGCAATGTTCGCTCCGTTAATCGGGCTCGGTGTAGGCGTGATTATTGCCCTGGTATCGGCTGCCTTCATGTTGCATTTCTCACCGGTTATCGAAATCGATGAAAAATACTTTGCACTCGGTAGCGCGCGCATTCCGATTTCGAAATTAGGTAAAGCCCGAGTTATAACCGGCAAAGATGTTTTCCAGGAACGCGGACCAAAATTAGACGCTAGAGCGTTTGTGCAATTTCAATCTTCGGTAAAACAAATGGTAAAAGTTGAAATCAGAGATTCAGTCGACCCGACTCCGTACTGGCTATTTTCGACCCGAAATGCAGAGGAAGTTGTTCGATTGCTATCGAAAAAACGCTCTAACTAGCGCATTCGATACAAACTTTGCCGAACTTTCCTTTTTTGGGAGCTAGCAGCGACTTGTGCTTAACGATGAAGCATTCTGAACAAGAGAATTCATCCTCTTGGGCAGGCAAAACAACTACATCGAGGTCCTCTGAAACAACATCAGGGATGGAAAAGCTTTCCCCGTGTTCCTCGTCAACATCGACAGCTCCAGCAGACTTATCTGGAATTCGCTCCTTGATAGCTTCGATCGACTCGGTATCGTCGTCGTTCTTTCTAGGTGCGTCGTAATCGGTTGCCATTTGGCTTCCCTTTCGGTTCGAATCCTTGAAACGTGCATAGTTTGCAACAACCAGGTACTAATAGCAAACCTGCAACGCCGAGTATACGCAGAAATCTTTTCTAAATGCGATTCGGCACACCACCTAAATAAACGTGTTTTTGGGGTTCAAGATGGCAATATTTCAAGCAAGTTAGGAGGCTTTGAATCATGGATGATATTCGTCTTTTCGACACCGATGGCGACTACCTTGTGCTCGAAGCCCAGGATGGTCAGAAATATCGTCTTTTAATCGACGATTCGATTCGTTCATCTGTAAAACGAGAACAAATTCAGCAACTGGACACCATCACCATCACCCCTCGTGAAATTCAAGACGAAATCCGCAGCGGAGCAACCATCGAAGATTTGGTTCGACGTTCGGGGGCGCCATTTGAATACATTGAAAAATTTGCTGCCCCGGTCATAGATGAACTAAGCCATATCGTCGAATTGGCGCTCAGCATTCGTTTAACTATTGCCGGTGATCGATACAGCGACACTAATCAAATTGAATTTGGTGAAATTATTGGCAACCGTTTGGCCACCAGCGGTGCTCAAGGAATTACCTGGCGAGCCCAGAGAGCCGAATTTGGAACTTGGCATGTAACCGCAATCTATCGAATCAATGACGGAGAAGGTTCTGCGGTATGGTCTTTCGATCCACGTCGACTAGCACTTTCGCCAGAGAGCGAAACCGCTGTGGTTCTCTCGAGTCAAGAAAAATTAAATGATTCACCGATTCCAAAACTACGAACGGTAGATTCGCCAGCGGCTCAACCGGCTGAAACCGCGTCAGAAGTAAAAACTTCAACCGAAACAGTTTCCTTGGACGATGTGATCCCAATTAGCCGGGCTCAAACCGTGGATACCCCTATCGCAGTGGAGCCACCCGTTCATCCAACAATTGCAAGTGTGCCCGCTGCCTTTGCAAATCGAGAGAGTGATCCGAGTCAGCCAAGAGTCGAAACTGAAGAGCCACTTAGCGCAACTGCAGATTTGCTAGATGCTTTACGCAGAAAACGAATCGAGAGAGAAGATTTAAAGCTAGATGCGCATCCCAGCACTGAAAACATTCGAGTAATTGATATAGAACCACCTGTTTCAGCGCCAGTTTTGAATGAAG
>JBJTNR010000070.1:0-9183 GCA_046074145.1 Rhodoluna sp. | reverse complement strand
TTATCGGCTCAGGCGTTCCGCAAATGGCGCTCGTGCTTTTAATCGCGCTGCTCACAGCTAGATTTCTTTCAAACAATGCCGCGTTTGCATTGACCGTCGGACTACAGGCGATGCTGGTTTACATAGCACCAACGCCCGAAGGAGGCGCTTTCGTGCGCAGTCTTGATGGCGTAATTGGCGGAATAACCGCACTTGTATTCACCGCGTTCTTACCAAGAAATCCGATTGGTATGGCTGCTAAAGATGCCGGGAAACTTTTCGATGTATTTTTGGATTCGGTCGAGGCTCTAGCGACGGCCGTTCGCGTAGCAGATGTTAAAACGGTTGATGCTGCGCTGGTGCGGGTTCGACGTTCGCAACCGCTGGTAGACAACTGGAAGCTCTCGCTAGACAGCGCGGTAAGCGTCTCGCGAATTTCCCCATTTATGAAAAAACGCCGTGGCGAACTTTCAGATCAAATGCGTTTGATGCGAGGCATGGATCTTGCTACCCGAAATCTTCGTGTTGTTGTTCGTCGCGTCGATTTCTTAATCCGTGACGGTGTCGCCCGGCCTTACTTAGCAGACCTGTTCGAGCAAATATCCGAGGCAACCGCGGTGTTGGCCAAAGGCCTTGAAGGACCGGATGCACTCGATGAAGCGAAAGCGATGCTGGTGAAAATTATTCACCAGCTGGATCCGAAGAAGTTTGGCATTGCCGATCAACTTCGAGAAGCATCAGTGCTGTTGCTATTGCGCCCGCTTTTGATTGATTTGCTGAGTGCCGCTGGCATGCCAGACGATGCTGCGCGAGCGGAGCTGCCAACTATTTAGGCGCTACCGCTTTCCAATCGACGGTAATTTCACCGAGTCGCCAACGTTTCTGATCGCCAATAATCGGCCAACCATCTACCAACATTTTTTTACATGTTGAAACCCAACGCTGAACCGGACTGAAGGCACTTAACCCTGCATTGCTAGCCCAAGCGAGATCGAGCTGTTTCAAGAATTCGTGAATCGGTTCACCAGGCAAATTGCGATGAATTAAAACTTTTGGAAGTCGCTCGGCAACTTTGCTCGGAGCAGCTAAACCCAGCAGTCGAAGCGAAACGGTCAAACTAAGCGGCACATTTCTATTTAAAGTCACCCAGCAAGCCAGTCGACCAATTTCATCGCAAGTGCCTTCGACAAGCAGCCCGTCGTCAGTAAGTCGTGATTGCATCATTGACCAGGCGTTCTGCACCTCGCTTTCTTCGTACTGGCGCAAAACATTAAATGCTCGAATAACATCGGCTCGATCGCCCGTCGGCGCGGGCAGCGGAACTTCAAATCCACCGTGAGTAAAAAGTAAATGATCATGCGCAATTTCTAAACCGCGATCAACACGATCTCGTTCGATTTCAACACCGACTACCGTGACCTTCGAGTTGATTTTTCGCAATCGCGACAACAGCTCTACGGCCGTGATTGGGCTGGCGCCGTATCCCAGATCGACTACCACTGGATTTTCGGCAGTTCGAATATTTGACAGCGATGCGATGTACCGGTCGATTCGACGCAGGCGATTCGGATTTGTGGTTCCACGGGTAACTCGGCCAATGGCTTGAGGTGAACTTCGACGTCTGGTGGACACTGTTCTAAACTAGACCGCATGAGCGCGAAATACACACTAATCCTGTTGCGTCACGGCAATAGCGTTTGGAATCAAGAAAACTTATTTACCGGATGGGTCGATGTTGACCTGAGTGACCAAGGTCGCGCTGAAGCAAAAAGAGCCGGTGAGCTGCTTGCCGAATCCGGATTAAAGCCAGACCTACTTTTCACCTCGAAACTAAAGCGCGCAATCAACACAGCGCACATCGCACTAAATGCTGCCGAACGGGTCTGGATCGACGTCAAGCGCGACTGGCGATTAAACGAACGCCACTACGGTGCACTTCAGGGTAAGGATAAGGCGCAAACCTTGGCCGAATACGGCGCCGAGCAATTTCAAACATGGCGTCGAAGCTATGACGTGCCACCACCGCCGATTGACGACAACGACAAATATTCGCAGGCACACGACGAACGCTATGCCGATCTTGGTTCACACCTACCAAAGACCGAGTGTTTGAAAGATGTGCTCGAGCGCATGCTACCGTTTTGGCTTTCAGATATTCAGCCGGCACTTAAAGGCGGAAAGACTGTTTTGGTTACCGCGCACGGAAACTCACTGCGCGCTTTGGTCAAACACTTAGATGATATTTCAGACGATGATATCGCCGAACTAAATATTCCAACCGGCATTCCACTGGTTTACAAACTTGATGAAAACTTTAAGCCGCTGGTAAAAGGCGGAGAATACCTAGACCCAGAAGCTGCGGCTGCCGGTGCGGCAGCGGTTGCTGCGCAGGGCAACAAAGCGAAATAAATTATTCGGCGTCGACCCAGTCGCCGGTAGTTAGGTAACTTACCTTAGACGAAATGTCGACTACGTGATCTGCAAAGCGCTCGTGGTATCGACTCGCAAGAGTCACGTCAACTGTGAACATTGCATTTTCTTTCCAGTCGTCGCCTAGCACGACGTCAAACACATGACGGTGAAGTTCATCTACTCGCTCGTCTTGTGCCTGAATTTGTCGAGCAAAGTCTGCGTCGGTGGTCTTTAGAAGTTGCACAACTTGCTTTGCGAGTTTCACATCCAGGTCACCCATTTCGACGAATGTGTTTTTCAACGACGCGGGAACAGCAACACCCGGAAAGCGATAACGAGCAATTGCTGCGATGTGTCCGGCAAGAGCTCCCATGCGCTCTAGCGAAGCAGAAATTCTCAGTGCCGAAACTAACACGCGCAGATCGCGTGCAACCGGCGACTGCTTTGCCAAAATTTTGATTACTAGTTCGTCGAGCTGAAGCGCCTTTTCGCCCATCGAGTCGGAAACGGCAATAGCCTCGTCGGCAAGTTTTGCGTCCGAAGAGGTGAAAGCCTTGGTTGCTTTTTCTACGACGCTGGTGGCGTCTTCAGCGATGTCGACCAGTCGAGTCTGGACTTCCTGAAGTTGGGTTTGAAAGAGTTCGCGCACGTAAAAACCTCTCGTTTGATTGCTCTTGAAGAGTCGCAGGCTCAGGTAAACAACAGGCAAATTGTTTACAAATTTGCCTAGAATTCGTTGATTTACAAGGGGATTACTCTGTCCACCTGGATTTTCTCCATTTAGTGTTAATAATGTGAACAACTCGCCAGAACTATGGATTTCGGTGGCCCTGGCCTTCGGAACCGGAGTCGCGGCGACCGCCATGATCTTGCTGTCCACGCGCAAAACCACCGCGGCTATCAAAAAATCTGAATCGATTCCAGATGGAATTTCAAGCGCGCTTCCTGCCTTGGCAACCGCCGCCCTGGTGATCGACCTGGATAACAAAATCATCCGTGCTTCTCGTTCGGCATTTGCCCTCGGTTTGGTGCGAGATAACTTTTTAATTCATCCAAAATTAGTGGCACTTGTCGACAAGGCTCGCAAGGGCAAAAAATCGGGGAAGTCACGGGTGAAAGAATTTCCACTTGCTTCGGAGCTTGGTGACACCACCCTATGGGTCAACTCGCGCGCCGTTTACCTTGGTGAAGGTTTCGTACTTTTACTTGTCGAAGACCGCACCGAGTCACATAACTTAGAAGAGACACGGCGAGATTTCGTGGCGAATATTTCACACGAACTTAAAACACCAATTGGTTCAATCAGTTTGCTTGCCGAGGCTATTCAAGCAGCATCAGATGACCCGACACAGGTTAAACGATTTGCTAAAAATCTTGAAGCCGAGTCGGTGCGACTTGCTCAGTTGGTGCAAGAGATCATCGAACTTTCACGAGTGCAGTCAACCGAAGTTGCCGGGAGTACTAAAGAAGTGGACCTCACTGAGGTAATTGCAGAATCGATAGATCGCAATCGAATTATGGCTAACAAAAAGAAAATTGAACTCAAGGTTTCTGGCCCAGACGGTGTGAGGGTTTTCGGAGATCGCGAAATGCTTACCACCGCTGTTAAAAATCTTGTTGAGAACGCAATTGCCTATTCAGAAAATGACCGCTCGGTTTCAATTTCTGTATCCAAGAAAAAAGGCGTAGCCCAAATTGAGGTCAGAGATAAAGGCGAAGGAATTTCGCCCGAAGACATCGATCGAATTTTTGAACGCTTTTATCGCGTCGATCAGAGCCGCTCTAGACAAACCGGGGGAACCGGTCTCGGTCTATCGCTCGTTAAAAATATTGCCCAAAAGCACTTGGGCGAAATTCAGGTCAAATCAAAACTTGGTGTCGGCTCGACATTCACCCTGCGACTTCCGATGGCAGTTGCTCCACTCAAAGCGGAGAGAAAGTAGTAAATGACACAAATTCTGATTGTCGAAGATGAACAGTCACTTCGCGAGCCATTGGTTTACCTGTTAAAGAAAGAAGGCTTTGACACGGTGGAGGCAGCCGATGGCGCCGAGGCAATTAAGAAATTCGAAAAGGGCAACATCGATTTGATCCTGCTAGATCTCATGCTGCCAGGCATGAGCGGAAATGAAGTGTGTCGAACCATTCGCCAGACCTCGCAGGTGCCAATCATCATGCTGACCGCTAAAGATTCTGAAATTGACAAGGTGGTTGGGCTCGAAATCGGCGCCGATGACTATGTCACCAAGCCGTATTCAACTCGTGAACTTTTAGCCCGCATGAAAGCTGTGCTGCGCAGAAACATTGACATTCCCCTTAGCTCTGCTGGACAAGGAATACTCGAAGTAGGCGCAGTGCGCATGGATGTAGATCGCCACATAGTGACGGTTCACGGTGAAAAAGTTGCTATGCCGCTTAAAGAATTTGAGCTGCTAGAACTTCTTCTTGAGAATGCGAACCGCGTGCTCACTCGCGGACAAATCATTGATCGCGTGTGGGGAAGTAATTACTACGGCGACACCAAAACCCTCGATGTTCACATAAAGCGAATTCGCTCAAAGATCGAAGATGACCCCGCGCGACCGGAGCACCTGCTCACAGTGCGAGGCTTGGGCTATAAGTACGAAGCTTAAGCTACTTAGCCGGCACTTCTGCCTGATGTAGCGGCAGCGAGTCGATTGTCGTCTTGTAGTAATCGAAAGTCGAATCCAAAACTGGAATGCGAAGTTCTACTCCAGACACTGATCCTTCTGAAACATTAATGCGAACAATGCCGCCGGCTTTGCCACCAAGATCGATGTTCAAAGCAGGTTGACCGTTGAATCCGAGATCAAGTTTTTGGCCGGCTGCGACATCCAAGCTAACTTCTTTGTGCTCATTCAAAGTCGCATCGGTGTATTCGATTCGAAGAGTTTTGGTTTCATCGCTTGGGTTCACGATTGAACCAGCAATTGCCGAAACGGTGCCATTGGTCAGATAAACAAAATTCCGCAAACGCAGAGTCTCGAGATTGGTCTGAGTGCCATCCGAAGGGGCGTATTCGATGCGTGAAGCAAGTGGGCTCATGAATGTGCAACCTGCGGTGCCTAGAACGAGAGCGGTGGCAATAGTCACTGCTGCGAACTTACGAATGGCCAATTTTCCTCCTGAAAATGCGTCTAACCCCATAAGTTTACTCTTTGTTATGACCGGCCCCTGTGGTAAAATTGTGGTTTCTGAGAGGTAATCACCCACATATGAAATTCGAAGTCGGCGAAACTGTCGTATACCCGCACCATGGCGCAGCCAAAATCGTTGAGGTTGCAAACAAGACCATCCGTGGTGAGAAGAAGAAGTATCTTCAGCTCAAGGTTGCCCAGGGCGACCTAACCATTTGGGTACCTGCTGACAACGTTGAAATGGTTGGCGTTCGCGACGTAATCGATAAGAAGGGTGTTGCTCACGTTTACAGCATTTTGCGTGCCGAATTTACCGAGGAGCCAACCAACTGGTCCCGCCGATACAAAGCCAACCTAGAAAAGCTCGCCTCGGGTGACGTAGCCAAAGTTTCTGAAGTTGTTCGCGACCTTTGGCGCCGCGACCAAGACCGCGGACTTTCGGCCGGAGAAAAGCGCATGTTGGCTAAGGCTCGACAAATTCTGGTTTCAGAGTTGGCTTTGGCAAATAAGACTGATGAGGTTAAGGCCTCTTCAAAACTCGACGAAGTTCTAGCTTCGTAAGGTCAAAGCAAATGACCGTTCGCGATCTTGCGGTGGTCGTTGTCGCAGCGGGCCTGGGCACACGACTTGGTGCCGATAAACCAAAAGCTTTCGTTTCGCTGGCAAATAAAACTTTGCTTCAGCATTCTCTTGAAAATATCGCCGATGTCACTGCACTCGAACAAGTAATCATTGCTGTGCCTACCGGTCTTGAAAAAATTGCCACGGATATCGCCGAAGCGGCGCTCGCCGGAAAAAACGTAGGTTTCGAAATAGTGACCGGAGGCGCCACGCGTCAGAAGTCAATCGCAAATGCTCTGAAAGCAATTTCGGCGGAAAGCAAAATTGTTTTAGTTCACGATGCTGCGCGCGCGCTTGCACCTACTGATCTTTTTAATCGAGTTGCCGCCGAGGTAAGACGAACCGAGAATGGCGTGGTTCCAGTCTTGCGAGTTGCCGACACAATTAAACGTGTCGAAGGCGACTCCTCTTCAGAAACCGTTGTTTTAGAAACCGTAGATCGCGAAGTCTTGAGAATCGCTCAAACTCCGCAGGGTTTCGTTGCCTCAAAATTGTTAGCCGCCTATAACGCAGCTAAAGCCGACTTCACCGATGACGCCGCGCTTGCACAAGAAGGCGGAATCAAAATCGTTGCCGTTGAGGGCGATGAAGCGGCAGTGAAAATTACCACCGCCCAAGATTTAACCAATGCCGAAAAATTCCTAACTTCAAAAAATAATTCGGCCAAATTCAAAACTGGAATCGGAACCGATGTTCACCGATTCTCAACTGACAGCAACAAGAAACTTTTCTTGGGCACTATTGAGTGGTCAGGCGAGCGTGGGCTCGATGGACACAGCGACGGTGATGCTGTTAGTCACGCAATTGTCGACGCGCTTCTTGCCGCTGCGGCACTTGGTGATATCGGTTCAAACTTCGGAGTGGATCGTCCGGAATTTGCCGGGGCTAACGGCAAAGTTTTTATCGAAGCCACCCTCGAACTTTTGGCAAAAAATGGTTACTCGGTAGGGAATGTATCCGTGCAATTAATCGGCAACCGACCAAAGGTCGCACCGATGCGCGAACGCGTCGAAAGAGTTCTCACCGAAATCATTGGAGCGCCAGTAAGTTTTGGAGCAACGACAACAGACGGATTGGGCTTTTTGGGCAACGATGAGGGGGTCGCCGCGGTGGCAACGGCTCTGATTCAAACCGCTAATCAAGGGCCCAAAGGTAGGCTTGCCTCGTGAGCCTAAGCCTGTTCGATTCAAAAGCGCAGCAATTGCGCGCCTTCGAACCGATTAAAGCCGGTGAAGTTGGCATTTATTTATGCGGTCCAACCGTTCAAGGTGCGCCACACGTAGGTCACCTACGTTCGGCTTTGGTTTACGACCAACTTCGTCGTTGGCTCACGGTCAAGGGTTTGAATGTTACTTTGGTGCGAAACGTCACCGATATAGACGACAAAGTTTTAGAAAATGCCAAAGCTGCAGGCATCCAATGGTGGGCGCTCGCCTACAAGTATGAAATTGAATTCAATCGCGCATATTCGGCGCTTGGAATTTTGCCTCCGACATATGAACCGCGCGCAACCGCAGCAATTCCGGAAATGCTCGAAATTATTCAGCGACTCATTGATGCCGGCTATGCCTATGTTGCCGACGATAGCTCGGGAAATGTTTATTTTGCAGCCTCCAAATGGAAAAACTACGGCGAACTTACCAATCAAAAAATTGCAGACATGATTGCCGAAACAGATTCGGATGCTGATTCGGATATGCGCGGCAAACGTGAAGCACACGACTTTGCACTTTGGAAAGCGCATAAAAACGGCGAACCTGAGTCGGCGAGCTGGAACACACCGTTCGGTAATGGCCGCCCTGGCTGGCACATTGAATGCTCAGCGATGTCGACAAAATACCTTGGTGCCAATTTTGACATTCACGGTGGCGGTTTAGATTTGCGTTTCCCTCACCACGAAAATGAACTGGCACAATCGAATGCCGCCGGTGACAAGTTTGCAAACTACTGGCTACACAACGGGCTGGTAAATGTGTCGGGGCAAAAAATGTCAAAGTCGCTTGGTAATTCAATTTTTGCTTCAGATTTGTTGAGTTCTGGTCGTCCGATTGCAGTTCGCTATTACCTGGGTTCTGCTCACTATCGTTCGGTGCTCGATTACCACGAGGGAGTGCTCGAAAAAGCCGAAACCGCAATGTCGCGCATCGAGACTTTTATTGATCGCGCCACTCGACGCCTTACCGAAACCAAACATGCACATCAGGCAGTCGAGACTAAAAACATTTTGAAACATTTGCCGGATGCGTTTGTATCCGCTATGGATGACGACCTTTCGATTCCGCAAGCGCTTGCTAGTTTGCACGACACAGTGCGAAATGGCAACGCTAGTCTCGACTCGGATGACTTGGCGGCAACCGCAACTTCATTAACCGCGGTTGTTGCGATGACCGAAGTTTTAGGAATCAACCCTAAACAATTTTCAGCAGCCTCAAACGGCAAAACCGATGGCGCCTTAGCTGCAATCGTTGTTTCGCTAATCGCCGAACGCGATGCTGCACGTGCAGCAAAAGACTTTGCTCGATCTGATGTTATTCGTGATCAATTAAAAGCAGCCGGAATCGAACTCGAAGATGCTGCCGATGGAACCCGTTGGAGTGTTAACTAATGGCTGGAAAACCAGGACGTCCAGGAGCTGCCAAGAAAAAAGGCGGCAAAAAAGTTGGTACCGGCGGCCACGGTAAACAAAAGTTAGAAGGACGCGGCCCAACCCCGAAAGCCGAAGATCGAAAGAATCACAAGGCTTTTAAAGCTCGTCAGGCTGCAGAACGCAAAGCTGCCGCTCTTGGCATCAAGGTAGTCGGCAAAGGCGCCGGTCACTCCAAGACCGCGAGAAAATTTTCACAAGAACTTGACCCGACCATTGCAAGTGCACGCACCGGAAAAGCTGCACCGCGTGGAGGCAAACCTAGTCGTGCAGCTACCGGCGCTCGAGATGGAGTTCGTCGCGGAGAATTCGTTGCACCGGGGCACCGCACCGCGGGATCTGCTGGAGCTGCAAAACGCGCTGGACAAA
>JBJTNR010000069.1:0-3195 GCA_046074145.1 Rhodoluna sp. | reverse complement strand
GTTCGGCGTTCAAAAATTTTGATTTCGAAAAGGTCGCCAAGTTTTCTGAGTCGCAAATCGAGAAACTAATGGGTGACCAAAGAATTATTCGCAATCGAGCCAAGATTGTCAGCGCCATCAGCAACGCGGCTCTGGTTCGCGACATGGCTCGAGCCGGCGAAAGTATTAGCGATTTGGTTTGGAGTTTCGCCCCACCAAAGAACCGCCGAACAACTGCGGCCAAGGATTTCGATTGGGTTGCGGTGACGGCAGAATCCGAGGCGATTAGCAAGGCACTGCGATCTCGGGGTTTTAGCTTTGTTGGCCCGACCACGATGTATGCCCTGATGCAGTCAATTGGCATGGTAAATGACCACGCCCCAGGGTGCTTTAGGCGCAAGGAACTGCAATAGCTCTTGCAAGATTGACCCCGCCCGCGACATTAACAATATGTGAAGCGCAATGTTGCAGACTGGAGTCATGATGAGTCCCGATGAATTTGTGGCGACCTATCGCGGCCACCTCGATTCGGTTAGTCGCTACTTGTCTCGACGCGTGCCAGCAGACGATGTCGAGGATCTAGCCTCGGGAGTGTTCGAGGTTGCCTTTGCCAAGCGTGACTCGGTTACCGAAGGTGAAGAGCTGCCCTGGCTATATCGCATCGCCGGTTTTCAGGTGGCTAATTATCGACGTCGTCAGGCAACAGCGGCCAATTATCTGATTCGAGTCTTAGCGCCTGATTCCTCGCCATCTGCGGAGTCGATTGCTGTGCTCGATGTCGATTTGGGTCGCGCGCTCGAGTCGCTGTCGGCTACCGATCGCGAACTCATCTCGCTGGTTGCCATCGAAGGTCTGGAGGTTAAGTCGGCAGCTATTTCGCTTGGCATTTCGGCAAACGCCGCAAGCACTCGACTTAACCGAATTCGCAAAAAACTCTCCGAGAAATTATCCGTGCAAGATTAGCAATTCAGAAAACATAAACCTGATATGAACGAAAAAGACATCGATGCTCGCCTTAAGGCGGCAGACCCAGCCAAAAAAATTAAGCTCAACGATTCAATCGTCGAGGCGGCTATCGAAGCAAAACCGCGTCGCGCGTTTTCACCAAGACAGATTCAATTCTCAATTGTTGGTGTTGCGGCGGTTGCAGTTTTGGCTCTTGCGCTGCCGAGCGTTTTGCCAAAAACCTCAAGCGGCTACTTGATTAGTCTTGGTGAAAATCAGGCAACTGCATCTCGCGCCGCCGGCGGCGGAACTGGCGCTGAAGTAAGCGACAAAATGATGACCATGATGCCGTGGGTTCAATACGAATATGTAGCCGGTGAAAAACTCAGCAACGAACCTGGTTCCGGTCACGTCTATCAACTCGCACTCAAAGGTGATCCGGAATCTGTGCTTTCTAGCGTGGCAAAAGTTTTCGGTGTTGCCGGGGACGTTAGCAAACAGAGCCCGGAATATGGTGAAGACACATATGTGGTTGGCAGCAAAGATGGCAGCGCCGAGAGTGTTTCAATATGGTGGGGTGGTACCGGCTCCTGGTGGTACAGCAACCCAGCTGCATGGCCTCAACCAAAGTGCCTGCATTACACCGACGCGAATGAAGCTAAAGGTGAGGAAACCTCTGGCGGCGATTCAGCGTCTGGGGAAATAGAAAAATGGTGCGATCGCTATGAGGAATTGCCGGCAACTCCCGAGTTAATTCCTTCGCAGTCTGAATTGACCGCCCAAGCACTAAAGATTTTTAAAGCAACTGGGCTCGATGTTTCGGCCGATGACCTCATCGTAAATCGTGACGACTGGGGCGCCTGGGCTAGCGCCAGCTTAAAAGTCGCTGGTGCTGATACACCAATCGAATGGTCGCTCAATTGGAGTCAGAACGGAAAGCTCGCATATGCAACTGGACAAGCTGTACGAGTAATCGATCGCGGAAGTTTTAACACCATTTCTGAAAAAGACGCCGTGGCCAGAATGGCTGATTGGCGATACTCGGGTGCGATTGCAAACAGCCTGTGGCAAAAATACACGCCGAAGAATGGCCCGATGCTACGCGGAAATGGCGGCGTTGCAATCTACGATGACATGGCAACCGATGACGCTTCCCCTGATGCGACTGTCACAGATGGTGCATCCACCGAACCTGCGCCACCGACTGAACCTTCGCCTTCGGTTGAACCAACCGAAGAACCGATGCCGACTCCAAGTTTGGTTCTCGCCAACGTGAATCGTGCACATTCTGCGCTAATGATGATTTGGGATAAAGCAGGAAACGCTTGGCTGGTTCCTGGATACATTTTCATCGCGGATGTCGAGTACTCGTGGCCAACGGCTGTTTTTGCGCTCGAAGATGGAATCGTCGAATTGCCAGAAGCTGGCGAAGTGGGCATTACTTACTAAATTTCAAAAACGATCAGGGTTAGTTCTTGACCATAAACTTCAAGTACTAGCCCTGATTTTTTTGCACACTTTTTTAAATCAGCAATTGAATTTGGAGTTTTGTTTGCTGTAATTGCAGCCCGAACTAATTGGCCTTTGGCTTTCTTATTGAAGTGATTCATTTGCTCGCGTGAGCCGTCGGCTCGCTGCAGAAATACTGTCACTCGGTAACTTTCAATAGATTCCGGAATAGCAGCCAAGTCCGCGTAAGCCTTTGACCGCAGATCGATTATTGGTCCATTTTTGATTCTCGGCCAGATCTTTGAATGCGCCAGATTCCAATGTGATTTCAAGTTCAAGCCATTCAGCATTTTGTCGGGCTTCAGCTTATATTCGGGAATCAAATCGTTTGGCGAGATCAATCCAAAGAGTGCTGATTGAATCAGCACCATCGATTTTGCAATTTTTCTCTGCTGCGAATCGAGGCTGTTGTTTTCGGTTCCCGATCCCTTTAGACCTCGCCCATGAATTGCTGAGTAAAGTGTGCCGGTATACCTGTCGATGGCGGGCATTGTTGGAGCACTCAATAAGGAGTCATCGCCCTGGGCACTGAGCACTTCGTCTCTCGCCGGATTCAAAGCCCCGAAAGTTAGTGCTGCTTGGGTGATATTTATCATTCCGCCGCCTTTTGCTTTTGACTCTGAAGGTGGCAGAAGGAAGATCATGTTTCGAGCCTATTCCAATCGAACTTATTGCCGCCCACGCAGACCTAGACTAATTTCATGGTCAAGTTAACTAAGATTTACACCCGCACCGGCGACGAAGGAATGACTGGATTGAGCG
>JBJTNR010000068.1:0-3072 GCA_046074145.1 Rhodoluna sp. | reverse complement strand
CAAATTGGAGAAGGAAACTTGGTTGAGCTAGTGAATCGTGCTTTTCCGATCATTGGCGAAATTCAAGTGGCCGATGTACCCGGTCGCTGCGAGCCTGGAACCGGTGAAATTTTTTACCCTCGAATCGCAACCGAATTGAAGAAACTTAATTACTCGGGAGTCGTCGGTCTTGAAGGTTGGGCTTCGAGTGATTCCGACGCCGCACTAGATGCGTTCGCGAAAGCTTTCGCTTAGTTAATTTATTCTTTGTCGGCAGGTGAAATTGGATTTACTTCACCGGTCGCAAGTTGGAGTTTGAAGGCTTCAAGAATTTGCTTAATCGACTGTGGGGCAATTCCAAGAACTTTTTTGGTGTAGTCGTTGCCTAGTGATGAGTCGACAGGTACTGCGGCGGGAAAAAGTTGATCAACCGGTGGTTCACTTTCGAGTAGCAGCGATTCATCTAAATCGAAAACTTCACAGGTTAGCTTGGCGAGCTCCATTCGAGAGACCGCGTCATCGCCAACCAGGTGGAAAGTGCCGGTTCCACTTCGCAAAATTACGCGTTCTAGTTGTGCACCAATCTCAGCCGCAAGAGATGGCGTGGTTACTTTGTTTACTCGATCTCCGCCCCACACCGTAAATGTTTTGCCTGCGGTCAGAGCTTCGACTAATGAGAACACAAAGTATCCGAAACCAACATCCTGCGATCGTGGGCTTTCGGTTATTTGGTGTTGCCCCATTACTCCGGCAATTCGACAGACCGCCCCGTTGGTTGGCGCAAGGTCACGAATTACCTGTTCGCTAAGAATTTTCAGTGCGCCATAAAAATTAATTGGGTTTCCAGGGTCGGTCTCGGGCACACGATGCTGGGTGCCATCCATGACCCAATCAGTTGAAATAAGAATTGGCTTTGCGCCCGCGTGATTTGCTGCCAAGGTCACGCGTTGAGTCATACCGGGATATGCGTCGTACCCGGCTTCGCGATTCTCGACTAGTTTGTTGAAATCATTATTGATTGCGCAGTGAATTACGGCATCGCAACCCGTCAAGGCATCTGCAATTGAGCTTATGTTTGAAAAATCCACGACCTTGATTGGCCAGGGTGGCGCCACTTCCGCCTGGCGACGACCTATGCCGACAACTTCGTGACCGCGCTTCTGAAGAACGGCGGCGATATTGCTGCCCACAAATCCGGTGGAACCGGTGATCGCGATTTTTGCCATTTTGCTCCTTGTGTGATTACTATAACAATGGAACGGTCCAAAATTTGGGCAGATTTAACGGATAGAGCAGGGTAAACGATGAGCAATAAGAAAGTGCGGGTCGGCCTTTTGGGTACAGGCCGTATCGGTCAAGTACACGCAATCAGCATTGCCGAAAATCCGAATGTCGAGTTGACCTATGTTGCCGACGTGTTCATTGATGGCGCGAAAAAACTCGCTGACCAGTTTGGTGGCAAAGTTACCGCTGACCCTGCAGAAGTATTTGCGTCTGGCGAAGTTGATGCGGTCGTGGTTGCTGCGCCAACTCCTACCCACGTTGATTTGATAAATGCCTCGATTGACGCTGGGGTACATGTTTTGTGCGAAAAGCCAATTGACTTGGATATTGCGCGTGTTGATCAACTGCGTGCAAAAGCGAACGCTGCAAAAACAATCGTTGCTCTGGGATTCAACCGTAGATTCGATCAGCAGTTCAACGAAATTCACACTCGCGTTGCTGCGGGTGAAATTGGAAACCTTGAACAGCTGACAATTATCAGTCGCGACCCTGGCCCTGCAGGTAAAGAATATTTAGCTGTGTCAGGTGGAATCTTCCGTGACATGACCATTCACGACTTTGACATGGCACGATTCTTCGTTCCAAACATCGTTGAAGTTTTTGCTGCAGGTGCTAACTCATTCAGCAAGGACATCAAAGACCTTGGCGACTACGACAGCGTTGTGGTCACCCTTAAGGGCGCAAACAATGAATTAGTTTCGATCACTAACTCTCGCCACGCTTCTTATGGATACGACCAGAGACTTGAAGCATTTGGTGACAAAGGTGCGTTGTTGGCAACAAATGTTGCTCCAACGACCGTAAAGCTTTATACCGATTCAACCGTCGAGGCACGCAAGCCTTACATTGATAACTTCCTAGAGCGCTACGCGTTTTCGTATCGTCGCGAACTTGCATTATTTGTCGAGGGAATTCAAACCGGCAAAAATGTAAACCCGACATTTGAAGATGGTCGTGCTGCTCTAGTGTTGGCAGATGCTGCAACTGAATCTGCAAAAACTGGAAAGGCCGTAAAGGTCGACCTTAGCAAGTAATTTATTCCTTCCAATCAAAACAAAAGCCCGGCTGCAATTGCAGTCGGGCTCTTGTTTAACTTGATTATTTTGTCGCGGCAGTTGTGCCTTTTGCTTGCTTGATCGAAACCCACTGTTTTGTTTTCATCGATTCTTCTACGGCATCATTAACGCGCGCAGCAGCGACGGCGTCATGGATGTTTGAATTCTTCGATTCTTTGCCCAGGTATGACAACAAGAATTTTTTCGCTTCGATAACTTTCAGGTCGTCGTATCCCATGCTTGGGCCAGGTCCGGGTTGGAATGCACCAAAGTCTCCGAATGAAGGTGTTGCCATCACACGCTGGTATCCCTGGTGTTGACCGGTTCGACCCATTGCGATTTCGAGTTCATTCATGCGTTCGAAGTCCCAAATTACTGAACCCTCGGTGCCAAAGATTTCAAAGGTGTAGCGACACCGTGGACCAACTGCAACACGCGAAGCTTCGAGAGTTCCAACCGCGCCAGATGCCACCGCGTTGTCAGCAAGTCTCACGATCATGCCCGCGTAATCCTCGTTCTCAACCGGCTTCTTTTCTCCACCTTCAATAACGTCGAAGTGGGTTCCGGTTCCCATTTGTTGAACCGGGCGCTCAGTGTGAATTGTGCTGGTGATTCCATTCACTTCTGCGATTGGTCCAACCATGTAGTGAATTAAATCTGTTAGGTGACCCATCAAGTCACCGAGCACTCCACTACCAGCAAGTTTGCGAATGAATCTCCACGAGAGTGCTCCGTTTGGTTCAGAAGAGTAGTC
>JBJTNR010000067.1:0-10736 GCA_046074145.1 Rhodoluna sp. | reverse complement strand
TTATGCCCGCCGAACCGACGCTTATCTTGTCGGCTCCAGCAGCCAGAAGGCGTGCTACATCCTCTACCGCGCGGATTCCTCCGCCTACGGTGAGAGGAATGAATACCTGCTCGGCACACTTAGTAACCAAGTCATACATGGTTGATCGGTTGTCAACAGTGGCATGTACATCGAGAAAGGTAAGTTCGTCTGCGCCATCGGCGTAGTAACGAGCAGCCAATTCGATGGGGTCACCGGCATCGCGAAGATTAAGGAAATTTACTCCTTTGACTACGCGGCCGTCTGCAACATCCAGGCAGGGTATGACGCGAACCGAAAGAGACACTAGATCCTCGCGGCGTGAATTGCGCTAACCAAAATTGCTCGGGCTCCCAATTCGTATAATTCGTCCATCTTCTTATTGATGTCTTCGGACTTAACTAAAGCACGTACCGCCACCCAATCAGCTTCACGCAATGGAGAAATAGTTGGTGATTCAATTCCAGGAGTGATCGATGATGCTTTTTCAACAAGCGATAGCGGACAATCGTAATCAAAAATTACGTACTCCCTGGCAACGAGTACACCTTGCATTCGCCTAAGAAGCTGGTCGTGCTCGTTGGTTATGCGAGGAGAAACAATCAATTGTGCCGAAGACTCAAGCATGACGGGCCCAAAGGTCTCCAAACCTGCCTGTCTCAATGTATTTCCAGTGGAAACTACATCTGCGACTGCATCGGCTACGCCGAGTTGCACTGCTACTTCTACTGCCCCATCTAGTGAAACTATTTGAGCAGCAACGCTGTTCTTTTGCAGAAAATCAGTGACAAGATTTGGGTAAGCCGTAGCAACCCGCAATCCAGATAGGTCGGAAATGCTTTTAAATTTCCCTAAGGGCCCAGCGAATCTAAAAGTTGAACTTCCGAACCCCAAATCAGCAACTTTTCTAGCGGCACTCCGACTATCTAGAAGTAAATCTAAACCGGTGAACCCTACATCTAATGAACCGGAACCCACGTAAGTGGCAATGTCTCTAGGACGCAGATAAAAAAACTCGATGTCATGAGCGGAGTCAACTACGTGTAGATCCTTAGTGTCCCTGCGAACCGTGTATCCGGCCTCTTTAAGCATTTGAATCGCGGATTCGGAAAGTATTCCTTTATTTGGTAAAGCAACTTTAAGCATGGCTTTCTCCTAAAATCGCTCTTCTAAATCTGCAATGTTTATGTCACTGGCAACCATCAGCACTTGCAAGTGATAGATAAGTTGTGAAATTTCTTCTGCCGTGCGCGTTTTTCCTTCGTGTTCGGCTGCCATCCAAACTTCAGCCGCCTCTTCAACAATTTTTTTGCCGATTTCATGCACGCCAGCCTCGAGCCATTTAGTGGTCTCGGAATTTGCGGGGCGGGAAATGGCTTTTTCGCTTATTTCCGAAAAAAGCTGCTCGAAGGATTTCATTTCAATATTTTAGTAGACGAGCGCAATGGGATTGAGTTAATGTTTGTGGCTATAGCCGATTTCCGCCAGAGTCCTTAAGCGGTCAATTTGTTCAGACCTATTGATTGATTTGAATACGGCGCTCCCGGCCACAAAGGTATCGGCACCTAATTCGGCAATTTCGCTGATGTTAGTTTCATCGATGCCGCCGTCTACCTGCAACCAGATTGACAGGTTTTCAGCGTCGATTACTTTCCTTGCGGCTGCGATCTTAGGCAGCGTAGATTCGATCAAACTTTGACCGCCGAAACCAGGTTCAACGGTCATCACCAAAAGTTGATCGAATTCCTCTAGGGAACCGATTATTTGTTCAAGTTCGGTGTTTGGTTTGATAGCTACTCCAGCTCGGCAACCCAGCCTACGAATTGCTTTTGCAAGATTTATTGGATCACTTGTCGCCTCAAGATGAAAAGTTACTGAAAAAACCCCTAATTCGGCGTACTTCGGAGCCCAGGTGTCGACATCCTCAATCATCAAATGAACGTCCAAAGGTTTAGGCGTGAATTCCTGCATTCTTTTTACAACAGGCAGGCCGAAAGTTAGATTGGGAACGAAATGATTATCCATAACATCCACGTGAATGTAATCAGCATCTGCAATGGTTTGAAATTCAGATTCAAAATTTCCGAAGTCAGCAGACAGTACGCTCGGATTTATGCGCATCGACATACAACTACTTTACCCAGTAGTTGTTTTTTGTAATAGAGCAATGAACATCGCGTCGGTTTGGTGGACATGTGGCCAAAGTTGAACAGTCTTACGGTTCTTGTTGAGGATCAACTGAGGGTTTATCGAATGCAAAATTTCACGAGCATCTAAAAGTTGGTAACCCACTAATTTACGTTTTGCCCAATCAATAATTGAATTGGTTTCGGCAACGTGTGGGGAACATGTTACGTAGGCGAGTACCCCTTCCGGCTTTAGAGCCTTCCAAGCACTTTCAAGCAATTGTTCCTGCAGTTTAGATAGCACGGACACGTCTATAACTGTTTTTCGCCAACGAGCTTCAGGGCGACGTCGTAATGCACCCAGTCCCGTACAAGGGGCATCCAGCAATATGCGATCGAAGGTTGCTGGTAGTTCGTCGCCTATTAGTCGAGCATCAGCTTGTTTCACCTGCACGGATGCGTCAACTGCAGACAAGGCCTGTCGTACTAATTTGGCCCTGTGTTCTGAAATTTCATTGCAAATCAAACTGGCCTTTGAGGTTTTTGCAATCGAAGCGAGTAGAGCCGCCTTTCCACCTGGTCCAGCGCACATGTCTAGCCACATTTCTCCATGTTCGATGGGCTTCACTGTGGTTAAAACTAAAGCTGCCAACTGGGAGCCTTGATCTTGAACTCGAAGCAATCCAGATCTAAATTCCGCTAAATCCCTAGGATCACCGGCTTTCAATGTGAATCCATTTGGATTTGCAGGACCAACTGAAAGTTGATCAGATACTTGCACATGAATTCCCCCAAGGGCTACCAATTGCACCAGCGGTGCCGAATTATCCGCCTTTAATAAGGTTTCCAGTTCCTCGGGCCGACCGTCGAGCGAAAGCGATTGAGCCAATGATTTAACTATCCAAATAGGATGCGAATATTTGATGCTTAAAATTTCATGTGGATCTTCGACGCCATCTAAAACTATTTGCAGCCATTGCTCGCGACTTTTTTCACTAATTCGCCGAAGAACACCGTTTACGAAACCGGAAGCGCCTCTACTCACTTCACGCTTGGCTAGTTCGACAGACTGGTCTAAAGCTGCGTGTGCAGGGATCCTGGTGGCTAGCAATTGGTGAACACCTAAGCGCAACACCAACAATGTTTCAATGTCGA
Source organism: Rhodoluna sp. (assembly GCA_046074145.1). Taxonomy (GTDB): domain Bacteria; phylum Actinomycetota; class Actinomycetes; order Actinomycetales; family Microbacteriaceae; genus Rhodoluna. The sequence goes on along the minus strand of JBJTNR010000067.1, from coordinate 7,437 downwards.
TTTCGGAAACATGCCTTCTCGAACAAACTTCGATGGTCAGATCGTAAAAGTACTGCCAGCGAATCGTTCCAAAAGCGAGCTCCTGCGTTAGCGCTTTGTCGCGGGTATCCATTCCACTCCGCGCTAGCAACCTAGGAAGTTCTAGATTCGCATATGATCCATCAATTGCAACATTCTTTAAAAGTCGAAGAGCAACGCTGCGGGGATTTTTATCGATTTCTCTATTAGCCAAGGATCAGATTCCTTGGGTCTAATCCCCTATACCAGTCCTGCGCATCCATAACTTTTTTTCCAGCGGGTTGCACTATCTGCAGCTGCAGGAAAGTATCATCACCACAAACAACTTTAACCTTTTTTGACTCGACGAAAACATGACCAACTGAATAGTTTTTGTTCAGTTCGTTACTTTCACAAGCAAAGGCGTCATGAATGCGTACAGTGGTTTCTAGGTACTTTGTCCACGCCATTGGTTCAGGATTAAGACCGCGAATTTGATTTTCGAGAATTGCAGACGAGCTATTCCAATCAATTATGGCCTGATCTCTTTGAATCTTAGGAGCAAAAGTCACGTTCGATATATCCTGGGGTTTCGCCCTTGCAGTTCCACTCATTAATGCCGGGATCACCTCCATTAATCCAGAAATGCCAAGATGAGTTAGTCGATTCAAAAGTTCGCGTGAATTTTCAAAAGGTTCGATTCTGGTTGGAATCTGTAGATAAATTGGCCCGGTATCCATACCCTCATCAAGTTGAAAAATCGAAATTCCAGTTTCTCGATAGCCGCGTATTAGCGCTTGTTGGACCGGTGCCGCTCCTCTTAGTTCGGGCAGAAGACTGTAATGGACGTTAATCCAGCCCATCGGTAAGGCTTCAAGAAAAGCAGGCTTGAGAATAAGACCGTAGGCAACCACTATTCCAAGGGCACATCCGCTGTCACGAAGCTTTTCCAAAGATGCCTTGTCGAGCTGGTTTGTTTTCAATAGCGGGATTCCCGCGGCTTCCGCTATTTTCGCTACTGGCGATGCTTCTATTTTTCTGCTACGCCCAACGGGAGAATCAGTTCTAGTCAGAACCAATCCAAACTCGAAGCCGGCCGCAATGAGTGAACTCAATGTTTGCGCTGCATTTTCGGGGGTGCCAGCGAAAACATATTTCATTCAGACACCTCGTTCGCACTAATCGCGTGTATTTAGACTACTTCCGGATCATCCATTTTTATGCGAATTGGACGCATGGGTTTACCTGTTTTACTGCTGAAACGAGCTTGTCCGGCGCTCAAGCGCAAGGTTAGTTCACGCAACTTTGAAGCAAATTTCGCGCCGAAACCGTACTCAAATTTAATTATTAATCGTTCTTCGAGATTCATCCCGCCACGGGAAACTTTCACCGGACCATAAATAGAAATAGGTTCACTCTGCAACTCATCAACTATTACTTGCAAAAGTTGAGCCGAGGCAGAAATCGAACAAACCCGAATCGCCGGTGGTAAACCTAATTTTGCACGCTCTAGAAATTCACGTTGGGCTATGTGAAAAACATCGCTATCTGCTATCAAATTAGATAACGGATGGGGTAAATCGGCAATCGCCAATTGTGCTCCTGCGCGACCAAGGGCAAAGGCATTGAACCAATTTCGAACTGCATCTTCGGTCGCCCTAAGCGTGTCTCGACTTAATGCATTATTGACATCGAGGATAAAAACGGCAGCATAGCCATTTTCGGCAATTGGTTCGGCACCTGGTGTGGAAACAACCAATACGCGATCGGATACTACTGTTTGAACTCGGGTCTCATAGTTGGATTCGATTAGTTGAATTCCCGGCAGCGCCTTTCCAATGTCCGAAAGGGTCTTAGTTGAACCAGGTCTACCAAAACGAAGTTGAACACCATGACAAGCCGTACAGGCGAAATCATTGTTAAAAGCATTGCACCAGCGGCATTGAAGTTGATTCGACTGATTTACCTTTAGCGGGCCAGAGCAATTTTTGCAATCAGCTCGCGTGCCGCAATTGGCACAGTAAGAGCTTGCAGAAATACCCTTTGCCGCAACCTGCACCAAAACCGGACCTGATGCGATTGCCGACCGGATTGACTTCCAGATTTCACCGGCAATGCGAGCATCTGATTTAACAACATTGATTCGACTTGGAACAATTTCAGCCTCGGTAGCTTGTAAATATCCAATTTCTCGCAGTCGGTACATCTCCGAGGAAACAACATGAGAGAGGAACACGATAGAACACTGCTCCAATTCCTGCCTGATAAGCGCGGCTTCGCGGGAATGGATATATGGAGACGCGATTTCCTGGTGAGAACTGTCGCCATCGTCCCAAACGATAATTAAGCCAAGATTCAACACGGGGGCGTATAGAGCTGACCTACTGCCGACAACAACAACTGATTCATCCGAAAGGCAACGCAAAAACTCGGCATATCTTGTCGAGGGTTTATTTGCACTTGAATAATCAACAATCTTGTCCGACGATATCGATTGATGTAATCGCTCTTTTACAAGTTTCTGGTCTCGAAAATCAGGTACACACACTATTACCGATTCATTCTTATTCAATGCCTCAATAATCAAAGCTTCTGCGCGTTGAGCCCACGAAAGATCGCTTTCGTCAGAGCGCAATTGAATCACTTCGTGTTTGCGGACAGGCTCTAACACCTTCTTCGGGGTTGCATATTTCCAGTCGGCTTCGAGCCACAATTTTTCAACCGCAATAGAGCGATTAGGTATGGCTAGTTTTATGACGTCAGAAATTGACACGGCCTGTCTATCCGCAATGTTGCGACAAAACTGATAAATCTCTGGTTTAAGAATTGTTGCGTTCGTAATCACGTTATTAAGAGGCGCAATGACACCCTGGTGTTCAGTGGTATCGCTAATTTCAACAACATAACCACCAGTTTTTTGCTTTGATTTACCAAAATTCACTTCGACCCGCGATCCAACTTTTACGTCTTGACCGTCTTTTATCGAATAATCAAACAGGCTGTCTAACTGAGGTAATGGCGAATCTATCTGGACCCTGGCGAAAAGTGATTTGGCCATTTCGTGGTTACAAGTTGACTGCTGATTGCAGTTCGATTATGCGATTTGTCGTTTCCCAAGTGAAATTCGGTAATTCTCGACCGAAATGCCCATAGGTTGAAGTTTGACTATAAATCGGACGCAATAAATTTAATTCCTCGATAATCGCGCGCGGTCTGAGATCAAAAACTTCATTGATTGCCGAAATAATCTGGTCGTCGGACACTCTGCCTGTTCCGAAGGTTTCAACGTATAAGGAAACCGGTCTAGCGACACCTATCGCGTAAGCAACTTGAACCTCAATGCGGTCGGCTAGACCCGCAGCAACAACATTTTTAGCTACCCAACGAGTAGCGTATGCAGCAGAACGATCAACTTTTGAAGGATCTTTTCCTGAGAAAGCACCGCCACCGTGTCGACTTGCTCCACCGTAAGTGTCGACGATGATTTTGCGACCGGTTAAGCCAGCATCTCCCATTGGTCCACCAATTTCAAAACGACCGGTTGGGTTGATAAAAAATTTGGTTTTTTTAAAATCTAATTCAAAATTTCCTAAGGTTGGGAAAATTACTTCATTTCGCATGGCGTCAACGATGTCGGCATGCTTTACACCTGGATTGTGTTGAGTTGATAAAACAATTGATTCAATAGTTTTTGGCGTATTTCCTTCGTAACCGATAGTTACTTGTGTCTTGCCGTCAGGTCGAAGGAAATCTACAGACCCAGACTTTCTAACTAGAGCCAATTTTTCGGCCAATCTGTGTGCAATCGTGATTGCAGCTGGGGCAAGGGTTTCGGTTTCATTGGTCGCATAACCGAACATCAAGCCTTGGTCGCCGGCGCCTTGCGCATCAAGTGCATCTTTAGACGATTGCTCGCGTTGTTCAAAACCGGAATCAACACCCTGAGCTATGTCCGGTGACTGTTGGCCAATCGAAATAGATACACCACAGGAATCACCGTCAAATCCAATGTCTGAAGAGGTGTAGCCAATTTCACGAATCTTTTTACGCACCAATTGCGGGATCTCAACGTACCCCTCGGTGGTAACTTCTCCGGCAACATGAACTAAACCGGTAGTAACCATTGTTTCTACGGCGACGCGGGAATTTGAATCCTGTTCCAACATGGCGTCCAAAATTGAATCGCTAATTTGGTCACAAATTTTGTCGGGATGCCCTTCGGTAACGGATTCCGAGGTAAATAAACGCAGTTCGCTCATTGGTGCATTCTATCTTTTGGAACCGTCAAGTTGGTTGAGGATAACATCGAAAATCTCTTGCGCAACGATAGTTTTACTACCAACTACCGGAACAACACGGCCAGACGACGTAACCACAAGTGCATTATTTTCTTCAGACCCAAATACGGCTCCCCCGCTAACGTCATTAGCTACCAAAATGTCGCATTTTTTGGCTTGAAGTTTTTGAAAAGCATAGCGTTCAAGTTCGCCAGCATCCGCTGACGTTTCAGCGGCGAAACCAACGACAAAAAGGCTTGGATTTGTTTCGGATTTTCTGTCTGTAACTTCTTCCAAAATGTCTACGTTCGCCGAGAGCTGTAAATTCACATTGTCGCCAACTTGAGCTTTTTTTATTTTCTCTCGGGCTATTTGCGCAGGGCCGAAATCGGCGACGGCTGCAGCCATTATTAAAATATCCTGCTCCGGAACAAAGTGCAGAACTCGCTCCCTTAACTGTTCAGCAGTTTCAACATGTATAACGTTTTCAAATGGCATTTGCATCTCTACATTGCAGGCAATAAAAGTCACGTGCGCTCCAAGAGACTCTGCAGTTTGAGCTATAGCTATTGCTTGTTTGCCGCTCGATCGGTTGCCTATGAAGCGAACCGGATCAATCGCCTCACGGGTGCCCCCACCGGTGATGAGAATTTTTTTACCGATGAGTGGTTGCTTTGGAATTCCGGCAATAACGGTTTGGAAAATTAAATCGGGTTCCGCAAGTCTGCCTTTGCCGCTATCGCCACCGGTAAGTCTGCCTGCTTCAGGTTCGATTAGTACAACACCCCGAGCTGATAATGTGCCAATATTGGCTACCGTCGCCTCGTGCTCCCACATTTCCGTATGCATGGCTGGTGCAATAAAGACCCTGGAGCGAGTAGCCAACAAAACATTGCCAAGTAAATCGTCTGCCAAACCGCTTGCATACCTTGCGACGAAACTCGCAGTTGCTGGAGCGACAACGATAACATCGGCCCATTTGGCTAATTCGATATGTTTGACCGCATGTACATCTTCGAATAGATCAGTTGCAATTTTGTTATGCGATAGAGCTTCTAATGTTGCCGAACCGATGAATTTGAGTGCATTAGGCGTGGCGACAACTTTAACCTCGTGGCCAGATTCAGTGAAAAGGCGAATGAGGTTCGCCGACTTATAGGCTGCTACTCCGCCGGTGATACCAATTACGATGCGCATTGGCGCCTTTTCGATTTATTCGGCTGCGTGTTTCTGCAGTTTGTCTTGGTCGATTTCGTGCATAGCGATAGTTAGCGGCTTTTCGTCTACAGTAGCTTCAACTAGCGGGCCGACGTTATTAAACAAGCTTCCCTCGTGTAAAGCCGAGTAGTAATCATTAATCTGACGAGCGCGTTTGGAAGCAAAAATAACCAGCTCGTATTTTGAACTAACTTTTCCAAGCAGGTTGTCAATGGCAGGCGAAACAATACCTTCGAGTTTTTCAGACATGATTTTCCTAAAAAATAGAATTTCGGCCGGAATTCAGGCCTTCATCAATTCTACGACTTCTTCGGCACACCTGGCTACCTCATTATTAATCACTACATGATCAAATTCCCCAGCTGCATCCAACTCTGCGCGGGCGGTTTCCAGTCTTTTAGCCATTTCTGCCTCGGATTCGGTTCCACGAGATTCGAGCCTGGAAACAAGTTCCTCCCAGCTTGGTGGGGCAATGAAAATAACAATTGCTTCCGGCATCGATTTCTTGATCTGCCTTGCACCTTGAATATCTATTTCCAAAATAACTTTTTCGCCACGAGCCAATGCGTCGGTTACAGGCTTTCGAGGGGTTCCGTATTTATTAGTGCCATGCACAATGGCATATTCCAACATTTGCTGGCTCTTAATTAATTCATCGAATTCCTCCGACGATATAAAGAAATAATCTTTGCCGTTCTCTTCGCCTGGTCTTGGAAAACGAGTGGTTGCCGAAACAGAGAGGTGAATATCGGGATGATGCTTCAATATATGCCTCACAACAGTGCCTTTACCGACGGCGGTCGGCCCAACAAGGACTGTTAATTTATTCGACATGGTTTGACCCTAAACCGATAACTAATTGTTTCTTTGCCGAATCGATTGAATTACCTATTCCCAGCGGCCCAGTTTCAAGAACACTTCGCGAAACATTAAATAGAACCTGGTCAACCGCCACGCCGAAGATGTCTCTTGCCGCGGTTAGTTCAGCACCTTGAGCACCGAATCCAGGGGAAAGAATGGGAGTGCCAACTTTCTGCTTCACTAATGGAATTTCACCCAGTCCTAGTTTGGAGAAATTTATCGTAGCGCCAACGACTGCACCGAAATCGCCGAAGGTGTTCTGTGCAGAATTGGTAACCGAATTAATTCGATTCAGTGAGTTCCAAATATCAGCAGCTAGGGTGACGTCGTCTTTGCGCGCGGTTTGCAATGCAGCACCTTCGGGATTAGATGTTGCTGCCAATACAAAAATCCCACGACCGAGTTCTTGGGCTTGGCTAAAAACGTCAAGCAGCGAATCGAATCCCAAATATGGAGACACCGTCAGTGCATCAGCCGCAAATGGAGCAGACTTTCCTAACCAGGCTTCGAAGTACCCCTGCATGGTTGAACCAATGTCTCCGCGTTTTGCGTCCATGATGCAAATAAGTTTCGCTTCTTTGGCATATTCGGATACTTGTTCAAGAACTTTGAAACCTCCACTTCCGAATCGCTCGTAAAAAGCAACCTGAGGTTTGATGATGCCCACACGATCAACGGCAGCTTCAATAATCTTTTTACTGAAAACCTCTAATCCGGATAAGGTGTCCGGTAGCGACCAAGAATCCAGGATGCTCGGGTGCGGATCGATGCCCAGGCAAAGCTGCCCTGATTTGCTGAAGGATTCCTTCAATCGAGATCCGAAATTAATTGGCAAGAGCAGCTGCCCTTTCCTTGGAATGTGTCTGCAATGACTTCACATCAAAGGGGCCGGCGATCACGGTTTCAAAAGATCCGATCGCGGCACTCAATTGCGCAATCGTGGTAAAAATAGCTTTGTCTGCAGCTGTGGTTGCGGCTCGAATTTCATAGCCATCTTTTCTTGCCGAAGAGCCAGAAGGTGTATTCACAACGACATCGACCTTGCCGGCGGAAATTAAATCAACGATTGAGTCACCCGCGCTAG
>JBJTNR010000066.1:0-4177 GCA_046074145.1 Rhodoluna sp. | reverse complement strand
ATTCCTTGTAGCAACTGCCATGCACTGTTAGGTGAAATTGCAGCTCCGATGTCACGAAGCAATTGAACGCGAGCCTTAATTATGTAGGCAATCGCATCTCCAAGTGCGGCGGTGTAAGTGACGCCGTGGTACGAAGGGTCAGGAGTGGTAAGGCCGGGGAACTTGTCCGACTTGCTCCATTCAAACTTTCCGCCATCAACAATTGCACCTGCAACTACGGTTCCGTGCCCGCCGAGGAATTTAGTAGCGGAGTGAACCACGATGTCAGCGCCGTGCTCAAGCGGACGAATTAGATAAGGAGTCGCTACGGTGTTGTCCACGATTAGCGGAAGACCATTCTTGTGCGCGACGCCGGCGACGCCTTCGATATCCAAAATTGAAACCTTTGGGTTTCCAATGGTCTCGGCAAAGAATGCCTTGGTGTTTGGCTTCACGGCGGCCTGCCATTCCGCTAGGTCATCCTGGTCTTCAACAAAAGTTGTGGTGATGCCAAGTTTTGGCAAAGTGTACTTAAACAGGTTGTAAGTTCCACCATAAATTGTTGACGAAGCAACGATGTGATCTCCGGCTTGTGCAATGTTCAAAATTGCAAAAGTTTCTGCCGCTTGACCTGATGCCAATAGCAATGCGGCGGTTCCGCCTTCGAGAGCAGCAATGCGCTTTTCGGCAACATCCTGCGTTGGGTTCATGATGCGGGTGTAAATATTTCCAAACTCAGCTAAACCGAACAGCTTGGCAGCATGCTCACTCGAATTAAAGGTGTATGCGGTGGTCTGATAAATCGGCACCGCACGCGCATTTGTGGTTGGGTCAGGGGTGGCACCCGCGTGGATCTGTGCGGTCTCGAAGCCCCACTTTGTTGAATCTGTGCTCATGAACTTTCCTTTGTTTGACTACTGGTTTGGAGGTAGTCAGATAACAGTAGAAGTAAGGCCAAGATTCGAAAAGTCGCCATGAAACACTGCGTAATGTTCGGCCCTACGCTAGAAACATGTTTTTTGAGCAGATGCATGATTCTTGGCAACAAGCCTTGAGTGATAGCCGCGATTTGCTCAACGAAATCGAAGTAAAGGTGCGTGAACGTGAGACGAACCTAGTTCCACCTTTAAATTTGGTGATGCGAGCGTTCGAAAAACCACTCGCCGACGTGCGCGTGCTAATTGTCGGTCAAGACCCATATCCCACTGCTGGCCACGCCATCGGCTTGGCTTTTGCTGTCGAAAAATCGGTTAGCCCGCTACCTAGAAGCTTAAAGAACATCATGATCGAACTTAAAGATGACCTAGGTAAATCCGTGACGGCGAATGGCGATTTATCTTGCTGGAGTGCGAGGGGAGTCATGCTTCTCAACCGCCACCTGACTACCGATCTTTCTGAACCGGCCGCACAAGTTGATATCGGCTGGGATAAATTTACCGACCGCGTTATCCAAGTTTTAAATCGCCAACTCGGCCGTAATTTGGTCGCCGTTCTTTGGGGTGCACAAGCCCAACAGCTGGCGCCAGCACTTTGCGATTGCACGGTTATTACTGCAGCACACCCGAGCCCGCTTTCGGCGCGCAGGGGATTTTTCGGTTCTAAACCATTTTCGAAAACCAATCAGGCGCTTGTTGAGACCGGACAATTGCCAATCGATTGGTCTTGCTAGGCACTCAGTTAGTTTTCAGATTTCGACAATAGGCTAGAGGAATGCGCGGCGTTCGTTTTCAAGTGGCGGCAACAGCCACATTAGCCCTCGCAATTTCCTTTTTAACTCCAGCTCAGGCTGCAAACGCGGTGATTATCACACCAGCTTCGGCGGTTAAATCGGTCGCCGTGAAAGATGCATGGTCGATAGAGACACCTCGCACCGCACGAGCAAAAATCACTTGGATTAAACCGGCGAATTTATATGGCGCCAAATTGGTTTCTTACAAAGTTCAGCGAAGCACCGACAACAAGAACTGGACTACCGCAATAGCCTCAACCGGTTTAGTAAATTCAGCTGTTGTATCTTCGGGGCTAAAAATCGGTGCCGTGAATTATTTTCGCGTAAAAGCGATTACTCAAAAGGGCTCAACTCGCAAAGCGGGCGCAGCCTCTCCGGTAATTTCAAAAAAACTTACTGCCGTTCCGGCATCACCAGTTTTATTAGGACTAACTTCTATATCCGTTAGTGAAGCATCGCCAACTTATTCGGGGCTTTGGGCAAAGCAGAGTGCCGCAGCCAAAGGCGGTCTCGATGTTACATATACGCTCAAAGCTACTGCTGACGGATACGACGAAGTAACCTGTTCCACAATTTCCACCGGTTGCACACTCGAAGGTCTTGAACCAGGTGTGCTTTACAATACTGCCCTGTCAGCGGTTAATAAAAAAGGTCCTGCAACAAATCTCGATGTAGTTACTCCCGCCGATGCCGATTACTTGATGCAGTGGTATCTGAATAGTGAATTCGGAATTGCGGCGGATCGTGCTTGGACTCTCACCAAAGGTTCGTCTTCCGTAGTTGTTGCAGTACTCGATAGTGGAATTACGCCACATCCGGAAATTGATTCGCAATTGGTCACCGGTTACGACTTTGTTTCAAACAGCACCAAGGCAGGTGATGGCGATGGAATTGACGCCGACCCAACCGACATCGGTGACGGAGTTGTTGGTGCAAACGGTCAACCAGACCCTCCGAGTTCATGGCACGGAACACATGTCGCGGGAATCATCGCTGCAAAAGCCGATGACATCGGCGTTACTGGAATTGCACCGAACGTTAAGGTGCAACCAATCAGGGTGCTTGGCGCTCAAGGTCAAGGTTCAGCCGCAGACTTAGCAATCGCAATTCTCTGGGCTGCGGGGTATTCACCGGCAGATATCCAATCGATGGTTTCTGCTTACCCTTATCGTGTATCAACGGACTTAAGCAAAGTTCCATCATATAAGACTCCCGCGAAAATAATTAACATGTCGATGGCCGGTCCGGGTTCTTGCCCAGGAATCGTGCAAATGGCGGTCATCAAAGCCGAGCAGAAAAACGTTTTGTTGGTTTCCGCGGCGGGCAATGGCGATGAAGAAAATATTCCGCAGCCCAACACAAATTACTATCCGACGAACTGTGCCGGCCCAATTTCGGTAGGCGCCACATCGGTCGAGGGCGACGCCACTCATTATTCAAACTATGGCGTGGATATTTCCGCTCCTGGTGGAGACCAAAGAAATAGCGCGGGCGCCCCAGGTGGCACCGAGGGAATGATATTCTCAACTTCAAATGACGGTGAAGTGACAATCGGCGAACCGGCATATGCGTTAGCTCAAGGCACAAGTATGGCGGCACCCGTAGTTTCGGGAATTCTCGCATTAATGATTTCGGCAAAGCCGGGGGCAACGCCAGATCAAATTTGGCAGGCACTAAAAGAATCTGCCACGCCGTTTGCTGCTGGCACTACTTGTTCGACCGGAACTCAATGCGGCGTTGGCATTGCTAATGCGGCTAACGCGCTAAAGCGACTTTTTGAAATAGTCGGTCAATAATCGCTCGGTAGGCTTTGGCTATGAGCTTCAAGCTGCATCGTGCCTGGATAGTCGCCGCAATCACTTTCGTGACCCTCATCGCGGCTGCAGCATTCAGATCGACCACGTCAATCATGTTTGAACCCCTAGAACAAGAATTTGGCTGGACCAGATCGCTAACTTCAAGCGCTGTATCGGTGAATTTAATTTTCTATGGAGTCACCGCGCCATTTGCCGCGACGCTGATGGAAAAGTTTTCAATTCGCCGAGTGGCAGTCGTTGCTCTCGCACTGGTTGCACTTGGTACCGGATTAACCGTCTTCATGACTCAAGGTTGGCAACTAATTCTTTACTGGGGAGTGTTTGTTGGCCTCGGCACCGGTTGCCTCGCATTGGTTTTTGCTTCGCTTGTTGCAAATCGCTGGTTCACACATCGTCGTGGCTTAGTGACAGGAATTTTCTCGGCGGCATATGCAACCGGGCAATTAATTTTTCTACCGATACTTTCTAATGTCGTAATGTCTAGCGGTTGGCGGTACTCATCGCTGGTAATTGCCGCTTTCGCCGCGGCAATCATTCCGTTATTTTTTCTGGGATTCAAGAACTCGCCAGCCGAAGTTGGCTTAGAGCCGTACGGTGGTCCGAGTAAAGAGCCCCTCGGTAAGGCTGCACCGAAAACCACACGAAGTACATT
>JBJTNR010000065.1:0-7809 GCA_046074145.1 Rhodoluna sp. | reverse complement strand
TTGGCTTCAACTTCGGATTGATCGCCACCCAAAACAGCCGCCATTGATGTTGGCTCAAGAGCAGCTGCCTTGGCCATCGCTTGCCCACGTTCGTTGACAAATTTGATTCCGGCTTCCTCGGTGAATATCCCTGAAACCACTGCTGCAGTAATTTCTCCTACCGAGTGACCAGAAACTCCAGCAATTCCCGATTCGGAAATCGATTTTCCAGTCAGTAAGGCGCTTAAGGTTGCAACTCCGGCTGCAACGATTAGCGGTTGAGCGATCGCAGTGTCGCGAATGGTTTCAGCATCACTCTCGGTTCCATGCTTGATTAGATTAACTCCACTGGCTTCCTGCTGGGCCTCAATAGATTTTTGGAATTCGGGAATCTCTAACCACGGAGTTAAAAAACCGGGTGCCTGTGAACCCTGGCCAGGGCAAACCACAACGATCATCTTTATTCCTATCTATTTGTTCTGGAATCAGTTTCACTCATCGAGCCGAGAACCATGGCAACTTGCAACACGAATGCTTCGCGCGAACCGGTTGCATCCCAGCCGATGATTTCGGAAATTCGTTTTAGACGGTACCTAACTGTGTTTGGATGAACAAAAAGTTCTCGAGCAGTCGACTCCAAAGACCGACCGGTATCCAGGTAGGCACCCAAGGTTTCGAGAAGTTCGGGGGAGTTCGCTGCCAGCGGTCGATAAATTCGATTTATTAATGTGCTTTTCGCAGACATATCGCCAGCCAGCGCTCTCTCGGCAAGCAAATCATCGGCGCTGATTAGGCGGTTGGCTTTAGCCCAACTTTTAACAACGGCGAAACCCGCCAGGGCGGCTTTGGCGGATGCGTGGGCTTCTGAAATCGAGCTAGCTTCGGGGCCAAGCACCATTGCTCCAGGTCCAAATTGCGAATCAAACGCTTCGGCGATTTTAAAAAACGACATTTGATCTTCAACTGCTTCGTTTCGGTGTTCGATACGACCGATTACAACGATCATTCGATTTCCGTGCACACCAATCAATACGTCAGCATTATTTTTTCTTGCGATTCGTCGCAAATTGTCATGATCGATGTTGTCGGTAACGGTTCCGACCAACGCGGTAACGGCACCTCGAGCGCGCCAACCCAATGCCGCAATTCGTGATGAAAGTTCTTCGGCATGCTCGCCACTCAGAATCGAATCAACGACCAGCGCTTCCAGGCGTGCATCCCAGAGCCCCCTGGCTTCGGCGGCACGGGCGTAAACATCGGCGGCCGAGAAGGCGATTTCTCTGGAGTACAACAAAACAGCTTCGCGAAGATTTTCATCTTCTTGCACAACTCGGTCTTCTACAACTTGCACGACCACTCGAATTAGCTGAAGTGTTTCCTGCAGAGAAATCGATCTAAGCAATTCACGCGGAGCTATGCCAAAAACATCGGCTGCCACCCAAGGTTGCGTGGTCGGGTTGTCATACCATTCGACAAAAGAATTTATACCGGCTTGCGCTACGAGTCCCACCGACGAGCGTCGCGAAGGAGGCATATCGCGATACCAGGGAAGAAGATCATCAAGTCGCTTCAGCGTGGTGGTCGCAAGTTCACCCGTCATGGCTTTTAGCCATGCCAGAGTGTCTTGCTTAGTTCTCGCCAAGGGTGGATCCAGAAGTTCCAGCGTTTACATCGTGCAGACGATACTTCTCGATAGCGTTCTGCGGAACGCTCGGATCCATTTCGCCGCGGGCAACTAATTGTTCTAGGACTCGAACAGCAATCGACGGACCATCAATTTGGAAGTATCGCCTTGCTGCAGCTCGGGTATCAGAGAATCCGAAGCCATCGGCTCCGAGTGTTGCGTAGTCACCCGGCACCCACGGACGAATCTGATCTTGAACCGCGTGCATGTAGTCACTAACGCCTAGGAACGGTCCGGCAGAGTTTTGCAGTTTGCTTGTCAAATATGCAGGAGCAACATCGTGGTTTGGGTTTAGGAATTTCTCTTCATCTCGAGATAATCCGTCGCGACGTAGTTCAGTCCAAGAAGTAACCGACCAAATGTCTGCAGAAACATTCCAGTCGTTTTGCAATAAAGCCTGCGCTTCGTAAGCCCAAGGAACAGCAACACCCGATGCCAAAATCTGAGCTTTGATTCCTTGATGATTGTTTTGAGAAATTTGGTGAATACCTCTAACAATTCCATCGACGTCAACGTTTTCTGGTTCGGCCGGTTGAACGTAAGGCTCGTTGTAAACAGTTAAGTAATAGATCACGTTTGGGTCGACGTGGCTGCCGCCATACATGCGCTCGATACCCGATTTAACAATGTGTGCAATTTCGTAACCGTAGGCCGGGTCAAAGCTAATTACCGCATTGTTGGTCGAGGCAATTAGCGGAGAGTGGCCGTCGGCATGCTGCAAGCCTTCTCCAGTTAGCGTGGTGCGACCGGCGGTTGCCCCGATCAGGAAACCACGAGACATTTGGTCAGCCGCAGCCCAGATTGAATCCGCAGTTCTCTGGAATCCGAACATCGAATAGAAAACGTAAAAAGGAATCATGGCTTGACCCTGGGTGGCGTAGCTTGTCGCTGCCGCAGCGAATCCCGCCATCGATCCGGCTTCATTTATACCGGTGTGCAGAATTTGACCCGAAGAACTTTCCTTATAGGCAAGCAAAAGTTCACGGTCTACCGAAATATAGTGCTGCCCATTTGGGTTATAAATTTTCGCGGTAGGAAAGAATGCATCCATACCGAAGGTACGAGCTTCGTCGGGAATGATAGGAACAATTCGATCGCCGAATTCAGGCGAGCGCAGTAAGTCTTTAAACAAACGCACAAACGCCATCGTGGTGGCAACTTCTTGAGTTCCCGATCCGCCCTTTGCTGCCTTGTAGGCATCCGAGTCGGGAAGTTTGAAGTCAACATATCGCGAGCGTCGCTCGGGAAGGTAGCCACCAAGTGCACGTCTACGTTCGTGCATGTATTGAATTTCTGGAGCGTCTTGTCCCGGGTGGAAGTAAGGAGGCTGATAAGGATTCGCCTCAAGTTGAGCATCGCTGATTGGAATTTTTAATTCATCCCGGAAGCCCTTTAGGTTTTCCAAGGTCAACTTCTTCATTTGGTGCGTGGCGTTTCGACCTTCGAAAGATTTTCCGAGAGTGAACCCCTTGATCGTCTTAGCCAAAATAACTGTCGGCTGACCCTTGTGTTCAAGTGCCGACTTGTAGGCGGCATAAACCTTGCGGTAGTCGTGACCGCCACGCTTAAGTCCCCAGATCTGATCGTCAGAAAGGTGCTCTACTAATTTCAAGGTTCGCGGATCGCGACCGAAGAAATTTTCACGAACGAATGCACCTTCTGCGGTTTTGTAAGGTTGGTAGGCACCATCCGGTGTCGTGTTCATCAAGTCGACCAGAGCGCCGTCAACGTCATTGGCGAGAAGGGAATCCCATTCGCGTCCCCAAACTACTTTGATGACATTCCAACCAGCGCCGCGGAAGAAAGATTCAAGTTCTTGAATAATTTTTCCATTACCACGAACCGGCCCGTCGAGTCGTTGCAAGTTACAGTTGATGACAAATGTCAGATTGTCGAGATTGTCATTCGCTGCAAGTTGAATCGCACCACGACTTTCAACTTCATCCATTTCGCCGTCGCCGAGAAATGCCCAGACGTGTTGTTCGCTCGTATCTTTGATTCCGCGACCGGCTAGGTATCGGTTGAACTGAGCTTGATAAATTGCATTAATCGGCCCAAGGCCCATCGACACGGTTGGGAATTGCCAAAAGTTCGGCATCAATCGCGGGTGCGGATATGACGAAAGCGAACCAGCACCGTGAGATTTCTCTTGACGGAAACCATCAAGCTGATCGGCGCTTAGTCGGCCCTCGAGAAATGCGCGAGCATATGGTCCAGGAGAAGCGTGACCTTGTACGAAAATCTGATCGCCACCGGAAGGGTGATCTTGTCCTTTAAAGAAATGATTGAACCCGACCTCATATAGAGATGCCGATGATGCAAAAGTTGAAATGTGTCCACCCACACCCACACCAGGTCGCTGTGCTCGGTGAACCAACATTGCGGCATTCCAACGCATCCAAGCGCGGTAGGTTCGTTCAATTTTTTCGTCACCGGGAAATTCGGCTTCGTTTTCTGGCGCAATGGTGTTGATGTAATCCGTCGTCGGCACAATTGGCACGTTTAGCTGAAGTTCGTGGGAGCGTCGAAGAAGATTCAACATGATTTCGCGCGCTCGTCCGCGACCATGCACTCGGGCTACGGCGTCTAAAGACTCCAACCATTCGGTGGTTTCTTGTAGGTCCTGGTCGGGGGTGTTGACCGCGTAGGCATCATTGTTGTTGATAGACAACGGATATCCTCTTTCGTGGGGTATGGACAAAGAATTCCGGAAAGCTTTGTAAAGCCTCTAAGAGTTTATGCCGACAAAGGGAAGCATTTGTATGTTTTGCAAGTTGACCTGTCTTATTGCAGGACAATAGATAGAACTAACCCCAGGAGACACCTAATGAGCCTTATCATCGGCGACCAAGCCCCAGATTTTGCCCTGATCAATCAATTCGGCGAAACCGTCAAATTGTCTGATTTTCGCGGTCAAAAGCCAGTGGTTTTAGTTTTTTACCCTTTATCTTTTTCTGGCATTTGCACAGGAGAACTTTGTGAGCTACGCGATAACTTTGCCCAATTCGCCAATGCCGATGTAGAACTTTTGGCAATCTCGGTCGATTCGAAGTTTGTCCAAAAGAAATTCGCCGAAGAAGAGGGCTACAAGTTCTCAGTCCTAGCGGATTTCTGGCCGCATGGTGAAGTTGCTAAACAATACGGCGTATTCCTCGAAGACAGTGGAATCGCAAACCGCGCAACTTTTGTGATTGGCAAAGATGGCAACCTCGTTTCCAAATTTGTGACCGCTCCAGGTCAGGCTCGAAGTCTCAACGAATATCAGAAAGCTCTGGCGACCCTGTAAATCGGTTGGCGAGGTTAGGGCTACATAAGGTAGGCTCTACAAGTTGCAGTTTCCTGCAAACCTCGCATAGAGGGGCCTTTAGCTCAGCTGGTAGAGCGCCACGCTTACACCGTGGATGTCATCGGTTCGATCCCGGTAGGGCCCACAAAATAATCCTCGATTAGAAATAGTCGGGGATTACTTGTTTTAAGAGGTAAAAATGGCCTCGGCATTAGTATTTTCTTATGGATTTCAATCAATTCAAGCCGCCTGCGCGCCGGTCATTAACCGATGCACAGCTTCAAGATGCACTCGGTAATGCCTCGGCCGATGAAGCCGGAATTACTGGGGCGATGGAGCTGCTCGAACAGCAAGCCCAGTTGCGCGACATTGAAAAAATGGAATTCTCTTCCTGGGTTTTAGAGATGGAACGCAATGGCTCCCCAGAAGCACTATTTGCCTTAGAAAACGCCAAGCGCGCACAGTCTGGATTGCCGCCACTTGAGCAACCAACCCAGCCGGCTGTGGAACCCGTGAAGCCGATGACCGATCCGGTGGAACATCTAAATAATCTTTACGCGGCAGCCCAGCAGCAAGAAATTCAACAACCCGAGGTGGCAGAGCCCGAGCCTGTGGTTTACGAACCCGAAGAGTTCATCCCAGTTATTGAAATTACCGAAACCCTAGTTACAAATAATGACGTGGTTGCAGACGATGACTTGGATGCATTTGAACGATTGTTGATTGCGGATACGATCGCCGGCGCCGAAGAAGAACTAACCGCAATCGAAGAAGAATTCGGAATTACGCCGGTTGATTACTCGCTACAGGTTTTTGAAAACGATCCTGGCGTTGAATTCGAACCAACCACCGCTATAGAACATGTGGATTTGAGTTCAGTTCCAAATTCAACTCGACGTAGCAAGCCGGTTTCACAATTCTGGGCTTGGCTGGCACTCGGCGGGTCTGTATTGCCAGTTGGCCTTGCCTGGATTGTCAGTCAGTCAGAGATTTCATTCAGCCAAGCCGCGCTGGCTATTTTTGCGGGAACATTCGCCTCGGCGCTCGTTGTTGCGATTGGTGCACTTGCTGGAAAACGAAGCGGACTTCCAACTTTGATGCTTTCCCGGGCTGCCTTTGGGATATACGGAAACATAGCCCCGGGATTTGTTCTCACTGTAGTGAGATTCTTTTGGTCGATGGCTATCGTTGCCACCACACTCGTTTTAATGAGCGATTGGCTTGGCACAAGTTATTTCTTAACATTCGATAACTACACCACAAACCACTGGATAATCATTGGCTCATTCGCATTCATCGTGATTGCCGGTGTGACATTGGCAATTTTCGGTGGGCGAGTACTTTATCGAGCACAGCAGGTGGCAGGCATCGTTGGAATTCTTTCAGTCGCAGCTATCGCAATCGCTGTCGGCAAGGATCTTTCGGTTGATTCACTTCTAGCCGAACCATCAACCTCAAACACTCAAATGATTGCTGCGGCTGTTTTAACCTTCTCAATTTTTGGTTTAGCTTGGACTTCGGCTAGTTCCGACTTTGCCCGCAAGTTAACAACTTCGGCACGAGGCGCCTCGGTAATTGGTTGGACGGTACTAGCGCTAACTGTTATCCCGACAATCGTTGCAGTATTTGCACTTGTGGTGTTTGGCTCAGTGTCGAGTGACACGGCACGATTGGCAACGATCATTCCAGACATTGCAAATTGGGCGGCACCGTGGTTGGGCTATGTGCTGCTGGGTTCCGCTGCAGTCACGTTTATCGTAATTTTGGCTATGTCACTTTATGCATCGAATTTGAGCCTGCATTCACTAGGGGTGAAGTTAAAACCAGCGATTGCGCAACCTATTCTCGGCTTAATTTTTGTAGGCGGTGCCATTTATGAATTCATTCGAGTAGGCGCGAGCGGAATCTGGTACAACTTGAGCGGCTACGCTTTGGTGATTGGCATACCGGTAGCGGCATGGAGCGGAATTTTTGTTGCAGATATTTTGATTAGACGAATCGCGTACCACGAAATTTCTCTAAGCCGAAGTTACGGTTTTTATAAGACCTTTAACGTCGCAAACCTAATTGGTTGGTTGGTCGCCAGCGCAGCTGGACTAGGTTTAATTAAGAGCGAACTGCCTGAATTCACTTGGACCGGGTACTTGATCCAGTATGTGGGCCGTGAAGAATTCTGGGTGAACACCTCGGTGGCTCTGGTAGCTTCTTTTGCACTGGCACTTTTGTTTCCGGTCGCCTTGGGAATTCCGCGCATCAAGCGCCAGGAACAAGAAGTACTTGCCATCGAAGCACGACGCGATGATTTGAAAGACGTGCTTGGGTTGGTTGACTAGTGTCGATTCAACTCTCAGACCTTCTCAATGTATGTGAATCACTTTGGCCGCTAGATGGGGCCGAAGAGTGGGACGCACCTGGCCTAGTTACGGGCAAAAAAACTCAAAGCGTTTCTCGAGTACTTTTAACTGTTGATGTGACAAATGAAATTATCGACGAAGCGATTGATGGCGAATTCGATGTTGTCATCGCGCATCATCCCTTTTTGCTTCGGTCTGTAAATACTGTTGCCGAAGATGCGCCAAAAGGGCTAGCCCTAAGTAAAGCAATCCGCTCCAACTTGGCCATTTATGCGGCTCACACCAATGCCGACGTCGTTGAAAATGGCGTTTCCGACGTATTGGCAAAAGCACTTGGGTTAATTGAAAGCAAACCTCTACTCGGAGAAGTAATCGGAACCGGCAGAGTGGGAAACCTGCCTAGTGAAATAAAACTTGGAGATTTCGCACGTCTAATTGCAAAAGTGTTGCCATCTACCGCGACCGGAATTCGAGTCGCTGGTGATTATGAAAAAAGCATTTGCCGA
>JBJTNR010000064.1:0-5599 GCA_046074145.1 Rhodoluna sp. | reverse complement strand
GCCGAGACAGTGACGTTCAGAAAATCATTAATGCCCTGGCAGCAATTTGATCTCGAGACCAAGATCATTGGGTGGGACGATCAAGCTTTTTATTTTGAACAGCGTTTCGTGGTCGGCGAAGAAATCTTTACAAAGTGCTTTGTGCGCATTCGTTTTTTAAAGCGCTCGATTGGAATTATTACTCCACGCGAAGTAATCGATGATCTTGGCGGTTGGCACGGACCAGAACCAAGGTTGCCGCAGTGGTTAGCCGATTGGGCGGCGCAAACCGCGTTGCCTAAGGGTCGCGAAGCAGCGCCAAGTAATTGGGACGAGTAAAAGTTTCTAAACCCTAAGGTTTTGCAAACAGGTCGATGAATCCGTCGGTTGCTGCGAGTTCACCGTTTGCCAAAACAAAAAGAGCCTGCACATCGTCAACCTGATTCAATCGAGTGATTGCGCGCTCACCCTCGGCGAAAGCAGCGGTTGCCCAAATATCGGCCACAACTAAATCTTTAGCAACCACACTCACCTGCAACAGCTCGGTCGGTGCGCTCTTGCCCGGTGCCTTCGGGTTCCAAATGTGATCCCCGCGTTCCGCGGTTCCACTTGTTGCCATCGCACGAAACTGCGTTCCCTTTAAATCAACAACGGTAATGATTCCCGCATCATGCGACGAAATCGAAACCGTGCGAGAAATTCCAATTCGCCAATCGCGATTAATAGTGAGCTCATCGCTCAACCAAACATCGCCACCCGCGTTGAGTGTGTAGTCAACAATTCCGCGCTCGACCAAATATTCCGCTGCGCGTTTGGCCGCCCAAGTTTTTACAATTCCGCTTGGGTCAAAAGTGTTTTGTGGAGTCATCGCGCTGAACCAACCGTCGGTAGTTTTTTCCCACTTGTCGCAGGCATCCCAGATTTCATTTACCACCGGCAGACACTGCGCTACCGAAGTCTCACCACGAGCCAAGCGACTAAGCGGTGAATCTGGTTTGTACAAACTAAATGTGCGATCGGCTTCATGCAAAATTTCGCAGGCCTGAATTACTAAAAGTTTTGTCTTGGTTGCATCAAACGGGCTTCGCCCGGCAAAGCGAAACATAGTGCCCATGCACTCTTCAAAATGTTCGAACTCTTGCATCAACCCAGTTTTGAAAGTGCGCTCGAGAGTGCTTCTTTATATGCGGTGGTGACAGCGGTGGCCCCCGAAACGTTTCCGAAGTCGGCGCTACCGGCATCGAGCGCCGCTTGTTTGATGATCGGTAGAGCTGCCATCCAGTTGCGTGAAGCGGTCGCTTGCAGTTCATTGATGTTGGTCACCTTGCCGCTGCCATCGACGGTAACTTCAAGCTGAATCGTTCCGTATTGATATTGAATCGCGTCACCGGTTGCTGTGTTTTGCGAATTCGAACCCGAAGCTGTCGGTGAATTAGTTGGCGGGTTAAGCCAAAGGTTGTTCAAGGCGATTGCGCCACCAACACTAAGCAACGAAATGACAGTTGCCGACGTTTTCCATTTGCGTTTTTTAGAATTTGGCAAGAGCTGAGTCCAATGCTTGTTTGAAGGCGTTGATAGTCATTGTGGCACCTGATGCGTTTCCAAAGTTGGAGCCATTGGCCTTGATTGCCGCGTTTACTAGCGCGGGGAAAATCTGCTCGCGACCATTGGTTGCACCGGCTTGCACCAAAGTGACATCGCTAATTGCGCTGTTCTTTTCGGTGACTTTTACCTGAATGGTTCCGTAGCGGTAATCAATCGGATCGCCAGTTTTTGTTCCAGATTTTCCAGTTGGTGTTGCGGTCTTGGTTGCCTTAGGAGTTGCCGAAGCGGTTGCCTTTGGCGTAGCAGAAGCAGAAGAACTTGCACTATCACTCGGGGTTGGCGAGGCAGCAGCTGGGCCGTCGGTCTGGGCGGCAGTCGGAGTTGGTGATGCGGCTGCATCGGTCGTAGTGGAGGTGCCTCCCAAGGTCAGACCGGTTTCGGCAGCCTGACCAATCGACCAACTGGTGCCCAAGACACCGAGGCTAAGAATTGAAATTGCGAGCTTGGTATTTTTTCTCACCAGGCATACTCCTCTGAGTTAATGTGCACATCCGGAGTTCCGGCGCGACGGACATCTTTATATACGTGTTCGGTCCAAATTTGCGGACCACAAATGTAAACGTCTGATTCGGCAATGTGCGGAGACATTAGCAACAAACGGGTTAGGTCTGGGTTGTCGCTGCCGTCATCGTTCAGCCAAGAAGACGCATTTTTGCGAGGGCCAGAAATTACGAATAGGCGGTGACCGCGTCGGCGACATACCTCGCGGGTTTCTGCGATTAGCGCGGCGTCATCTTCATCGCGCACGCGGTAGATAACGGTGATGTCGCCAGGTCGAGCCGCCATCGATTCGGCGAGTGAGCGAACCGGCGGAATGCCGATACCCGACGCAATTAGAGTTACCCGCTCGTGAACGCGTCGCTCTTCGGTAAACAAACCGTAAGGACCTTCGATTGCAACGCGAGTGCCAACTTTAACTTTTTGCATCAGCGCAGTGTCGTCTCCACGATCTCCAATTGTGAAACGCAAATACTTTCCGTTTGGTGCTGCCGAAATTGAGAATGGGTGAGGCCTCCACCACTGCAGCGGTGTCATGAATCGCAAGAAATAAAACTGACCGCTTTGTGCCTCAACATTTTCTAGGTGCTTGCCCGAAAGATAAATCGAAACGGTGTCAGACGATTCGCGCACCACTTGCGAAACTTTAAGGTGCTTTCTAAAACTCTTGCGAATTGGTTTGTAAACACGGAACCATGCAATGTTAAGAAATACAAACAAATACAGAGTTACCCAAAGAGTGGTTTGAATCGGTTTGCCCGCAATGTCGTTTCCGGTGCTGAAAATGTGCGGCACCGACGCGGCAACCGAAATGTAAGAAATCAGGTGTACGAAATACCAAGCTTCGTAACTCATCTTGCGACGAGCAAAGTTAACCGAAGTTACAACCACAACGATCATCAAGCCCAAACCGATTGTGGCAAGCAACATATCTTGCACATCTGAGATAAACCAAAAGAATGTGTCGATAATGTTTTTAGTTTGAGTGATCGAATACTCAACCAGCGATGCTGCAAAGTGCGCGAGCACGAAATACAAAATCGGTTTACCAAGTTTTTTGTGACCAACGGTTGCCTTGTCGTGACCATAGAACTTGTCAATCCATGGCACACGAGCAACGAGCAACAACTGAATCAGCAACAAGTCAGTTCCTAGCAGTGCGGTCAGACGTGCCAGGGCATTCATCGCGGTGCCGAGGTTGTTGATTTCTTTCAAGCCACCATCGAGCAGAAACATCACAAGCTGAGCCATTACTGTGGCCCACGCGATGATCTCGATCACGTCTTGAGCGCGCTTTACGCGAAGCACCTTTCGGGCGCCGATTTTTATCCTGGCCGTCGGTTCGGCCAGCTTCAGGTCTTTCATTGAAATGTTGCTCATCCGTTCACTCTTCTGCCCGAATCTGGAAGTTATCTGGGAACCGCCTGTATGTCGGCTTGGAATCTGGCGAGGGCATAACCTAGTGCCATGACTGCGTTGCCAATTGTTCGTACTTTCACCGATGCCGAAGGCGTCGACATCACCTTTTACGAGTGGCCGGTAGCCGCGCCTCGCGGGGTGGTGCAGATTGTTCACGGGCTCGGCGAGCACGCTCGTCGCTATGACCACGTTGCCGCTGCCCTGAATCGCGCCGGCTACAGCGTCTATGCCGACGATCATCGCGGACACGGAGCGACCGGTCTTCGCATGAAGGCCGAAGGCACGATCAAGAAGCAGGGCAATCTGGGTCAAGGCGGAATGAGCGCGGTGTTTGCCGGCGTGCGTCAGCTGAGCCACATTATTGTTGGCGAGAATCCAGAAGAGCCGCTGGTGCTCATCGGTCACAGCTGGGGCTCGATGATTGCGCAAAGAATTTTTAATAAATACTCGGATGAGTATGACGGCCTAATTCTTTCTGGTTCGACACTGTTGGTGCCGGGAGTTTTGAAGAGCAGCGGATTCAACAAGAAGTGGGACAAAACACCAAACGGAACCGGTTACGAGTGGTTGAGCCGTGACGACGAAATCGGTCGCGCATTCTTGGCAGACCCAAAGAATTTTCCTGAAACTGCAATTCAGGTTTTCGGTGTTACCAACACCGTCAAACTAATTGGCTTGCCAAGCAAGCAAATCGATTCGCACGTTCCGATTTTGATTGCTGCCGGAAGCGATGACCCACTAGGTGGCGAACGCGGAAACAAACTTTTGCTTGACGCATATCGCCGCGCAGGTGCGCACGACGTTGAGTTAGTGGTTTATCACGGAGCTCGTCACGAAATTTTTAACGAGACCAATAAAGCTGAAGTGCTTGCCGATGTGATTGCGTGGTTAGACAATCGCATGGATTCACACGAGCACCTCGATGAAATTTAATTCGCGAAGTTAATTCTTCCGTTTAATTACGCGGCGGCAACTTGCAAGCCGCTACGGCTTCTTCAATCGGGTCACGAAGCAGAACTTGCGTATCCGGGTGCTTCTCCATGTAGCGCACCGTGTACGAACAAATCGGAACAACTTTTAATCCACCTTTAGCCCGCACATCATCCAAGGCAAATTTGGTCAAGATGGCTGCAAGGTTTTTACCCTGCTGCGCCGGGTCGACCTCGGTGTGCGTGAAATGAATCTCGTCGTTGGTCAAAAGGTAATCAACCAAGCCAACTCGCTGGTCACCAATGAAGATTTCATAGCGATTTGCATCGGCATTGTGCACCACGTGTGGGGTTGGCTCGTTCATGATGTTAATCTCTTTCTGTGCAGAAAAACCAGGTCTTCGAGGGAGATAACCTCTCTGTCTTGAAGTTTATGCCCGATGAGTCGGTGCAACTGATTTACATTGATCCGCCATTCAACACCGGTCGCACTCAGAGTCGCGGGCACAACAGCACCAAGCGCAGCGAAACCGGCGGTCGAATTGGTTTCAAGGGTCAGCGTTATGAAACCGTAAAGAAAACCGTGCTGTCTTATGACGACGAGTTCGAAGACTTTTGGGCTTTTCTCGAGCCGCGACTCGAAGAGGCATGGCGACTGCTGAAAGAAACCGGCACTCTTTATTTGCACTTGGATTATCGCGAAGCGCATTACGCGAAGGTGTTGCTGGATGCACTTTTTGGCCGGGATTGTTTTTTGAACGAAATTATTTGGGCCTATGACTACGGTGGCAAGAGTAAAAACAAGTGGCCGGCAAAGCACGACACCATTTTGGTTTACGTAAAAAATCCGAAGAAGTATTACTTCAATAGTGAAGAAGTCGATCGCGAGCCATACATGGCACCTGGGCTGGTGACTCCAGAAAAATTAGAACTCGGCAAGCTGCCGACCGATGTTTGGTGGCACACAATCGTGTCGCCGACCGGAAAAGAAAAAACGGGTTACCCGACGCAAAAACCAAAGGGTATTTTGCGCAGGGTTATCCAAGCTTCATCGGAACAGGGCGATCTGGTTCTCGATTTCTTTGCTGGCTCGGGAACCACCGGAGCGGTTGCAGCAGAGCTCGGCAGAAAATTTATTTTGGTAGACCAGAACCCTGAATCGATCGCGG
>JBJTNR010000063.1:0-3515 GCA_046074145.1 Rhodoluna sp. | reverse complement strand
TTTCGCCACCGTAAACTTCCATCAGTTCTGACCAACATTGTTCAACGGAATCGATATCTGCCATGTCGGCCATCGAACATCCCGCGGCAAGGTTAGGCAAAATTACCGATTGGTTTGCACCAGAGAGAATGTCTGCGGTTTCGGCCATGAAGTGCACGCCGCAGAAAACGATTGCCTCGGCTTCGGGGTGCGCCTTAGCAGCGTTGGCTAATTGAAAAGAATCACCAAGATAGTCGGCGTGCTGAACGATTTCATCGCGTTGATAGAAGTGTCCAAGAATTACAACTTTGTCTCCGAGAGTTTTTTTTGCAGCACGAATTCGATCATGCAGTTCATCATCCGTGGCTTTTTTATATTCATCCGGCAGAGCGCCCTGTCGAGGAGACTGTGCCGGAATGGAATCATCGCTCGAAGCACCTGGCCCATAACCGAGTGGACCGCCATCGACTTCCCAAGGGCCCTTAGCCAGCGAAGGGCTGCAGGTCGACTCTTTCGAGGCGCCTTTTACGGCAAGTTGAATGCGCTCGTTTACAGAAGCTGTGGTCATGATTTCCTTTAGTTCCTAAAAGAAATCTACCCTTTCGCCAAAGTTGTCGTCGGTTCAGGGGCGGCTTTCCGCCTAATCTTCGCCGATGTCTTCATTCCAAAGGGCATCGTTGGCTTCTATAAAGTCAGCCATCAGTTTGATCAGACCCGGGTCATTCATCACGTGCAACTCTGCTCCGTGTTCGGCGACCCAATCTTGGCCCCCCATGAAGTTCTTGTCATCGCCAACCAGCACACGACCAATTCCAAACTGGCGAATTAATCCCGAGCAGTACCAGCAAGGCGAAAGGCTAGTTGCGAGCGTTACTTTTTTATAAGACTTTTGACGACCGGCATTTCTAAATGCGCTGGTCTCGCCATGCATTGATGCATCGCCGTCTTGCACGCGACGATTGTGTCCGCTGCCAAGCAAACGGCCCTCTTCATCGAAGAGTGCGGCACCAATCGGAATGCCACCTTCTGATAAACCGAGGTGAGCCTCGGCAATTGCAACCGACATCTTTTCTTCATCAGTCTTGAAGATGTCACCCTTTTTGAAATGCATAGGTTCGCTGCTCATTGCCGAGGCCTCTCGTTATTTTTTACTTTGAGTTTTTATCCAACTTGCTGAATACAACAAAGAGTCCAGAAGCTAGAACGAATCCAACTAGCGCAGTTAGATCGCCAACGCCCCAAGCCGCCGCGAGAGGACCAGTATAAAGAACCTGAGCGGCAAAGCCCCAAATTGAAAACGAAGTTGCGATAACAAATGCAGCTGCACCAGCCCAAGAATTCTTTGGAGCAAGCGCGCGTGCACCGGCATTTTTGCCCTTAGTCAAAATGCGCTCGGTAAGCACAACCGCGATCCAAGGAGAAACCCAATATGAAACCACAAGCAAGAATGCGTCCAGCTGGTGAGCAACGTCGCCGTTAAGCACACCGACATACGACAGCAAGCCACCGGCGATTCCGGCAACTAGCACCATGATTGCTCGACGAGTCTTGAATCCGAGCTTGAATCCCATTGCCAAGAATGACATTGCACCCGAATAAACATTCAAAATATTTGCAGACACCGAACCGATAACAATCGCAAGTAATACAATCGCTGCAAATGCTGGCGGAAATACGCTTGTGAAAGTTGTGGTTGGGTTAGCAATTCCCCAGAAGTCGCCTGGGTTTCCGGCAAGAGCGTTGAATCCAGCAACACCAACAACCATGATCAAGGTTGTTGCGGTGAAGTTACCGAGGCCAGCGAACCAACCAAGCGCTTTCTTGTCAGTGTTTGCTGGAAGGTAGCGAGTGTAGTCCGAAGCAAAGGCTGTCCAACCGGCGGTGTACCCATATGCAGCACCCGCAGTCAAGGTGAACCCAGCCCATGGGAATGCAGCGCCTGCAGAATCAGCAACTGCGAATGCTCCTGGCTGCGAGAAAATTACGACAACAACAATCAGCCAAACTACTGCCAAGAAATATGACATGTAGCGTTCCCATTTTTGAATCAAGTTGTGACCGACAAATGCGACACCAACCTGCAACAAAATGATGATTGCGAGAGCGCCGTAAAGTCCAACTCCCGGAAGAAGCGATTGCAAGGCAAAAGTTCCGGAGATGGTGTTGACGGCGAACCAGCCAATACCTGCGACCAAAGTCGACATCGCTGACGGAATTAGGTTTCCCCATTTTCCAAAAGCATTGCGACCAAGAACCATCTGAGGCAAACCTGCCTCTGGTCCCCAGGTGCTCAAGATTCCATGCGTAATACCCGCGAGGGCGTTACCTAATAGAACCGCAAGAATTCCTTGCCAAACATTAAGACCGAATCCGATGGCTAATGCGCCTACGAAAACAGTTGCGAACTCTAGGTTCGGGGACGACCAGACCGTAAATAAATGCCACGCTTTACCGTGACGTTCACCTGCGGAGATCGGAGCTATATCGTTAGTTTCAATTGAGGTTGCCTTAGCAGAGCCTGAGGTGTTTTGTGCCATGAGCAAAATCTAATGGTGGAATTCTCAGCGAACGTTCAGTTCGGCATAAGACTCGCGAGAATCTTCAAAATAATTGCAAAACCCTAAAGGTAACCTTGAAACAAATGGCCTTTCAAGATGAACTACTCGCACCTTTGTTATATGACGAGGATGCGCTCAAGGCGATGCTGACTAAAAACTTCAACGAACGCATCGAGGACTCAATTAAGACCTTCGTCGACATAAATGACTTGCCGACAATCTCACGCTTAGAAAACGTTGGATTTCAAACCGGCCGCCAATTCAACAAAGGAAAGACTCGATATGTGCGCCTGAGTTGCGATCGCTATGACTTCGTGCGAATGATGGCCGAAACTAAGATGGCCGAATTTCTAGACATGGATGAATGGAAATTCCAGTTCGACAGCGCCAAGCGAAGAGCGGGTCAATGTAACTACAGCGATCGAGTGATTTCAATTTCGCGCTACCTGGTTGACATTCACGACATGGATGAAAGCGAACAGGTCGTCTTGCATGAAATTGCACATGCAATTTCGGGTGCGTCTGCGGGGCACGGTCGCAAGTGGCTAGCCAACGCCAAGCGCATCGGTTATCGCGCAGAAAAATTTACCGGTCAAGAAATTGCAGTCGAGACGGCGACCTGGGTTGGTTATTGCCCAAACGGACATGTGCACTATCGCTATCGACGACCGAAGTACATGCTCAGTTGTGCGCTATGTGAATCGGGATTCAATGCAAAGAATTTAATTCGCTGGCGCCATCGCGACGAGGTAATACCAAATTACCAACAGCGTCACGAGGAATCCGCTTAAGTAATTCAGTTTTATGAAGTGCTTCCAGCTTCGGTTTGCATCTTCACAATTTTCATCGGTTATGTTCCAAAAACGACCAACAATAATTAGGTACGGAATCACAGCAATCGACGCAAGTGCTGCTGGGAAACCGGCAGCCAGCACTTTAATTCCGGCAAACAGGTAGGCGGCGAAAGCAAGGCGAGTG
>JBJTNR010000062.1:0-2506 GCA_046074145.1 Rhodoluna sp. | reverse complement strand
ATACAACATCGTATTCGCCTGACTGCATCAACTGAACCATTTCGTCAGAAGTAGCGCCAACCTTAACGTTTACCTGGCAGCCAGTTTCTTTTTCGAAATCTGACACCCAGTCAACGTTTGGATCGGTTGAACCGTCTTCTACGTAACCACCCCAAGCGACGATGTTTACTGCACCTTCGCCATCGCCTAGTTCCGTCATCATGTCGACTTTTGGCAGACCTGAATCGGTGGTTGTACCAGCTGCGGCACAACCTGAAAGCATCAACGCAACTGCCGAAGCTACTGCGAGGTGCTTGTACATGCGTGCTTTACGCATGGTCCCTCCTTATTTCGTTTTCTTTATTCCAGAACACAACTACGTTGTCACCTGGATTTACTTTCCCGCTGCAATTTGTAGCGATGAAATTTTGATTGTCTTCGGTGCGAACGAGATAGCGAGTAATCGCACCGGCAAATATTGTGTCGATAAGTTTTCCGGCAACACCGTTAGTGCCCGCGGCTTTGCGTTCACCGACGGTTGCGTGTTCAGGTCGCACGCGCACCTCGACTCCATCGACATCTAGCTTGTTGCTTTGACCTACGAACTCGGCAACAAACTGCGTCTTAGGGTTCTTATAAATGTTTTCTGGAGTATCCAGTTGTTCGATGTTTCCGTTATTAAACACAGCGATGCGATCAGACATGGTCATCGCTTCTTCTTGGTCGTGGGTCACAAAAATAAATGTGATTCCGAGTTCGCGTTGCATGGTCTTGAGTTCGATCTGCATTTGCTCGCGAAGCTTCAGATCGAGCGCACCTAGTGGCTCATCGAGCAGCAGCACCTTTGGTTCGTTGACCAGGGCACGGGCCAAGGCAACGCGTTGGCGTTGACCACCTGAAAGCTGCGAAGGCTTTCGTGTTTCGTAACCGTTTAGGCGAACCGCCGCCAGAGCCTCGAGGGCTGTTTCTTTGCGCTGGGCCGTCGGTATGCCTTTCACCTTTAGGCCATACTCCACATTCGTCAGCACGTTCATGTGAGGGAACAGGGCGTAATCCTGGAACACGGTGTTTACATCGCGCTCATAGGGTGGCTCTTTGGTGACATCTTTGCCGGCAATTGTCACGGTGCCCGAGTCTGGAATTTCGAAACCGGCAATCATGCGCAGCACGGTGGTTTTGCCCGAACCCGAAGGGCCGAGCAGTGTTAAAAATTCACCGGCTTTTACGTCTAGGTCGATTAAATCGGCGGCAATAACTGATCCGAATTTTTTGGATAGGCCGCGAATGGAGACAATGGCTGAGTTTTGAGCCAAGTTCTCTCCTCCTTTGGAGTGTTCTTTTGCCAGACTACCACCTTCGAATTACCCTTATGGGATGCGCATCGCCACTCATAACGTGAATTCCATACGCACACGCGTTGATCGCGTTATCAATTGGTTACAAAAAACGAACACCGATGTGCTGGCGATGCAAGAAATTAAGTGCAAACCAGAACAATTTCCAATTAAGCAATTTGAAGATGCAGGTTACCAAGTAACAATGCACGGATTAAACCAGTGGAATGGCGTTGCCTTTGCATCAAAGATTCCAGCTGAAGAAATTGAAATTGGTTTTTCTGGAATGCCAGGCTTCGACAAACAACTTGGCACCACAGATGGCTCGGACAACACTCTCGAGGCGCGTGCGCTTGGCGCAACATTTAACGGTGTGCGACTTTGGAGTTTGTATGTACCAAACGGTCGTGAAATTGGTGACCCACATTTTCATTACAAGCTCGAATGGCTAGATCGTCTTGCTTCCAACGTGGCAGAGTGGGTGGAACACGAGCCTGAGCAAATGCTTGCGCTGATGGGGGATTTCAATATCGCGCCGCTCGATTCTGATGTTTGGGATATCGCAGACTTTGCCGGACTCACGCACGTGACTCCAGAGGAGCGCCAGGCATTCGAAGCGTTTGAACAAATTGGTTTGCAAGATGTCGTTCGTGAACGAGTGCCCGAGGGTTACACCTATTGGGATTACCAGCAGTTGCGTTTTCCACGCAACGAAGGAATGCGAATCGATTTTATTTTGGGTAGCGAGGCCTTCGCCGATCGTGTTCAATCGGCTGACATCGATCGCGATGAACGTAAGGGTGAGGCACCGAGCGACCACGTTCCGGTAGTTGTCGATTTAGATCTGAGCTAGCGCTTTAACCAATTCTTGCGTTCGCGCTCCGGTAATTTTTCAATTGCATAGCGCAACATAGTTCGCGGCATTTTTGAAACGTTTTCTTCAAGAAATCCTCGCAGCAGGCCAATTTCTTGCTTACCAAGTTCGCGAAGCATCCAACCACAGGCTTTGTGCATAAGGTCGTGCTCATCTTTAAGCAGCTTCTTGCAAAGTTTCAGAGTCGGTTGCAATTCATATTCGCGAATGAATGCGAAAGTGAACATGACCGCCGCGCGTCTTTCCCAAAGCGATTCACTGACTGCAAGTTGATTCAGCAACTTGTCGGTGCCGGGGCGACCAAGCAGAAAATATCCCA
>JBJTNR010000061.1:0-2798 GCA_046074145.1 Rhodoluna sp. | reverse complement strand
GAAAATCCAACTACTTGCCCGTCCTCCTCGACCACGATGATTTGGCCATTTTCTAAGCCACCCTCAATTTCCCCTGGGGCTGCTGGCTCTAGATCCAACCGGTCTTTAGGGAAGCATTCGGCATCGATCGCTTGCAATAATGCCAGGTCAATCAGCTTGCCGATTCGGAGCAAAGTCATTCCAACACCTTAGCAATAGGGTTTAAGAAGTTAGGGGTGTGAAATTGTCTTCGATAGAAAATTGGCTCAAGCGGCAAGTTGCCGGAATTAGCCCGTGGGTACCCCTTTTCTCATTCGTCGCTGCTTTTCAGGCAATGCGGGGAGCATACTTCGATGCCATTTATTTTTCGTTCATAGTCTTCGTTTTGATTCTTAATTGGAAAGGCTGGTTTCCTTTTGAATTACCAAAGCGGCCGGAACTTTCACTTACTCGACTGCTTATTTTTTGCTTGGGGGCATCAGGAGCGTTGTTATTTGTTCCAAGGCATAGCTCGCTCGAAGTTGGGTTGATGATCGCACTATTGCTAATTGCCATTTCTTCGGTTTGGTATCGAGATGCTGGTCCGCTTCCCTCCCGCAGTGCAGCGTTGACCAGAAGTAAGTGGTTGTGGATTGCTTTAGCGGTGGCAATATCGCTTTGGGAATTGTTCGCTTACATCCTCAGCGATGTTGCTCAGGATGATTTTGCATACCCGACAATCTCGGTCCTTATGGATCCATTCATGGATAGCCCACTTGGACGAGCATTCTTTCTCGTTTTGTGGCTGAGTATCGGAATTGGATTGATCAGAATTAGGCAACGGAAATGAACTACTGGGTGACGGTAATTGGCTACCTAGTTCTAGTTGGCCTAGGTTTCGCCCTTTGGGCGCTTTCGAGATTTCGATCAGATATTGTTGCGCCACTTGGAAAACTGATTGAGCGATTAATGGCCCGAAGAGGGACACGGATTGCGATTGTGGCGATTTGGTGGTGGCTGGGCTGGCACTTCTTCAGCAATGTTCCGCTCGCTAGTGTTATCTCATGAGCCAACACGAAAATGCCGTCGAGCACCCCGATCGTAACCTAGCTTTAGAGTTGGTTCGAGCCACCGAGGCCGCTGCAATTCGCGCCTATCCATTCATCGGAAAAGGCGATAAAAACGCCGCCGACAAAGCGGCAGTGGACGCCATGAGAGCTTTTTTGGGCACGGTCAATTTTGAGGGGCTGGTAGTAATAGGTGAGGGCGAGAAAGATGATGCCCCGATGCTATTCAACGGTGAGAAGGTAGGAACCGGCAATGGCCCTAGGTGCGACATCGCAGTGGATCCAATCGATGGAACTTCGCTCACGGCCGCTGGAAGACAAAACGCTCTGTCTGTAATTGCGGCATCAGATCGCGGCACCATGCTGGATGCCTCCGAGGTCTTCTATATGAAAAAGTTAGTCACCGGCGAAGAGGGTGTTGGGGTTTGCGACATACGTAAACCTATTGGCGAAAACATTCGAGCCTTAGCCAAAGCCAAGAAGAAGCCGGTTTCCGAGATTGTGGTTGCCGTGCTAGATCGCCCAAGACATGAGGGTTTGATTTCCGAAATCCGAGAAGCTGGAGCCGGGAGCAGATTACTGCTGGATGGGGATGTTGCAGCAAGTGTGCACGCTGCAAGTTACGGAACCAGAATAGATATGTGCGTCGGAATAGGCGGATCTCCAGAAGGAGTGGTCACCGCCTGTGCCATTAAGGCTCTTGGCGGGTTAATCCAGGGAGTGCTGCAGCCCAAAGACGAGATAGAAAAAGCCAAAGGCGCTGCCGCCGGATTAAAGTTCGACCACATTTATGAGGCTAACGAATTGGTTCGCGGCGACAACACTTTCTTTATCGCAACTGGAGTGACTGACGGTGGCCTACTGCAGGGGGTAAGGCGAAAGGGTCCAATTCTTAGAACCGAGAGCATAGTGATTCGCGGTCGGAGTGGAACGATTAGAAGAATAATCGCCGATCACACCGCATCGCGCTGGGTCTAGCCGCGGGCGTGCAACTCTTCGTCGATGCTGTGACCGCGGGCGATAATTCTTCCTGCCAACAAAGCTGGAACAGCGGTAAGAAACATAAAGATTAGCGATGCTTGCCAACTACCAGTGAGTTCATGCAGCAAACCAACAATTAGTGGTCCAAAAGATGCCGCCAAGTATCCAAAGCCTTGAGCGAAGCCGCTTATTCGAAGCAAAGTTTCTTGGCTGCGCGAGCGAATGTTGAATAGCGCCAGGTTTAGTGGAAAGAGAATTGGACCTAAGCCGACCAACAATACCCATAGCCAAGGAACACTTTCTGGAGTAAGGATGAGCCCGCCGTAGCCAACAAAGAAAAGGGCACCGCTTAAATAAATAAGTGGGGCTTGGTTTGGATAGCGAACTGCCAACCTGGGCATCAATAAAGCTGCGGGCAAGCCCATTGCGGCAAACAATGAAAGCAACACACCGGCAGCTTGAGCTGTGACACCCGATATATCAACCAAAATCTGGGGTAGCCAAGCGAACATCGCGTAGCCATTAATTGAAGACACTCCCCAAATCACAACCATCGCAATCGCGGTTGGGGATTTCCAGATTTTGATGTGTTTAACATTTAGGGGAATGGTGAGGGCTTGGGTTACGATTTCCTCTTCAACCTTGTTTCGGCGAAGTTCGAATAGCCAAGGCAGTATTGCAACAAAGGCAATTACCGCCCACTGACCCAGCGAAGTTCTCCAGCCAAATTCCTGAGCTACCCCGACCGCAACAAGTGGTGGCACAAAAGCACTTACCGATACCAGCACCAGA
>JBJTNR010000060.1:0-3185 GCA_046074145.1 Rhodoluna sp. | reverse complement strand
CAAACGCTAACGAGCTTTGCCGGCGACATTAATCGGCGAGCGTAGGGCGGAGAATTAACGAAATGCTGTCACCCCTTGCGATCGACGAGAGAACCGGACTCACCGCTTCGAGCGGCACCCAGAGTTCAATCTTCGGCGTCTCGCTCGCAAACATCTCTTTATTTTCAACTCGAGCGGCGACCTCTGCACCCATTACCAGCGCGAATGGTTCGCCAAAAGAATTATTTTCAATTACCGGTGTCACCCATAGGTCGACCGATGAACCGGCAATCATTGATTCAGGTACTGACATCGCCGGGGTGACCACAATCGGCACTCGTTCATCGATGATGGAATTTGCCAGCATGCTGCGCGAAATCAACTGCCCCGCGCGAACCGGCCCAAGCAAATAAGCCGCGCTAGGTTTATCGGCGGCAGCGATGTATTGGTTGGCGCTTTCGGCCAAATTAACTTGGATGACCTTCAGGTCGGCCACGCCGATTGCGGTGCCTGCTGCCATGTCATGGGTGGCAACTAGGTATTCATCCGTGTGATTATTTTTGGCGATCAGGTAATTCAGCCCCACGGCTGTGGCTGCAAATAGCGCCAGGGCGAGCATTAAATTGCGGAGTTTGCCTCGTTTTGCCGAATGCAGATTTCTTATTTTTGCCATGGTTCCAACCAAGCGCTTCTTAGAAACTTCCGCCGAAATTATCCACAGATTCGACACTCAATTGGTAGAGGCTGTCGAATGGAATCAGCATGGGATTCTGGCTTGCTTTGGTATTCACCAACATTAAATTCACGGCTATATCGTTGAACTGACCCGACTGCAGATATTCGTCAACTCCTTTGGTGCGCCAACGAATTGAACAAGGCCTAGGTAGCCCCTCAATGAATTTAGACAGGTCTACTGCAAATGTACGAACTAATGGCAGGTCTGAATTTTGGTCTTTTCCTAGTTCGACCGACTTAATCGAGGTGTTCGGATAAATGTGCCAGACCGGTGCAATGGGATCCAAGCCGGCGACGAAGTCCAAACCGAGAATCGGCGCAATGAGCTCCCTGGGCACTAATGACGTGGTTTTTATTTGAATCGCTCGAACATTTTCTAAGTTTGAAGGTTTTTTAATTTCACTTTTTGCAGCGTCAAACTGTGCTTCTAAATCTTCAAATAAATCTTGAATGCGCATTCTGGCATTATCAGTCGTTTATGACAATGTCGAAAAAGTTATACACAATTGAAAAGTTAGACTTGTAAAAAGTTTCTAAAAACGAATAGCGTCTGGATTATCAGCTAACAAGAGTTGATAAGAACGGACGGAGTACAAAATGGCAAAGAGGCCAACCGCATCCGGTGAAAAGGATGATGATCGAGATCCAGATCCAAAACGCAAAAGAAATGTAACCAACCTAATTGAGGCCGAAGAATTTTTTGGGCAGCAATACAACACCACAGCGGAATTACCAGACCCAACTAACAGCCTGCAGGCAGTTGCGACCGGTGTGGTCGAAGTAATTGCTGGCACTCGCCAGGTCGATCAGTTAGCGCGCCTGCTAACTGATGAGGTCTATCAAAGACTTTCGGTTCGGGCCAAGCTTGCTCGAGAAATTCGCGAAAGCAAAGGCATCAAAGCTCGTTATCAAAATTTTAGAATCCAACGAATTGCACAAGAATCTCCACGCGACGGCGTGATCGAATCTGTGGTGCTTGTGAACTCGGCTAAGCGAGTTAGAGCCGTGACGATTCGCCTGGAGGGAATCAACCACAGGTGGCGTGCTACCTCGGTTAGCGTGCTTTAGCGGAAGAACGAAGAGCCAGAGCCGCCCTCGTTTGGCTTTTGCTGTTGCTTTGGCGCCGACTGCTTAGGCTGTTCAGCCTGAGTCTCGTTGGCGCCATGAGCTTCGGCGGCTCCATCTTCGTTCGGTGCAATGTAGGTCAACTGTGATGGATCAACCTGCGGAGCCGGAGTCACCTCGACTTCGATATTGAATAAGAAGCTAACTGCTTCTTCCTTGATTGCGCCCATCATCTGCTGGAACATCGAGTATCCCTCGCGCTGATATTCGACCAGCGGGTCGCGCTGTGCCATCGCACGAAGACCGATTCCCTCTTTAAGGTAATCCATCTCGTAGAGGTGATCGCGCCACTTGCGGTCGACTACCGAAAGCACGACGCGACGCTCAAGTTCACGCATTGCACCTTCACCGATATCGCGAGTGCGCTTTGCATAGGCTACCTTGGCATCGCTCACAAGTTCTCGTGACAACCATTGCTTGGTTAGTCTCGAGCGGCTTCCGGCTTCGGCAAGCACTTCTTGAATTTCAAGTCCGACCGGGTAAATCTGCTTTAGTTCGGCCCACAGGGCTTCAAGATCCCAGTCGTTGCCGGCGTGCTCACTGATGTGAATATCGACAATGTTTTCGATTGCGTCGCTTAGGAACGTTTCTACACGAATGGCGATGTCATCACCTTCGAGAATGTGACGACGGTCTGCGTAGATTGCTTCGCGCTGGCGGTTTAGCACGTCGTCATATTTCAAAACGTTCTTGCGAATTTCGGCGTTACGACCTTCGACCTGAGATTGTGCACTTGCGATTGCTCGGCTAACAATCTTTGATTCGATTGCGGTGTCATCTGGAACGCTTGCGCGGTTCATCATCGATGCTGCTGCGCCTGAATTGAACAAGCGCATTAGGTCATCGGTAAGTGACAAATAGAAGCGAGATTCACCGACATCACCCTGACGACCGGAACGACCTCGAAGCTGGTTATCGATGCGACGAGATTCGTGGCGCTCGGTTCCAAGAACATACAAGCCGCCGGCCGCTAGAACTTTTTCGGCCTCGACCGCAACGACATCCTTGATGTTGGCAAACTCGGTAGCCCAAGCCGCTTCGTATTCTTCTGGAGTTTCGTCGGCGTGCAAACCTCGCTTGTTGAGCGATTCGACCGTTAGGAATTCAGCGTTACCACCGAGCATTACGTCGGTACCACGACCGGCCATGTTGGTAGCAACGGTTACCGCACCTAGACGACCCGCCTGGGCAACGATTGCCGCTTCGCGAGCGTGGTTCTTGGCGTTTAGAACTTCGTGGCGAATACCGGCCTTAGCCAAGAGTTTCGAAAGGTATTCGCTCTTCTCGACGCTCGTGGTTCCAACCAAAACCGGTTGGCCCTTCTTGTTGCGTTCCGAAATATCGGC
>JBJTNR010000059.1:0-5085 GCA_046074145.1 Rhodoluna sp. | reverse complement strand
AGCACCGCAAGTTGCTTCGCAAGACACGTCACCAACGTCGCAATAAGAAGTAAATCTTCAAAAACTTGCCCGCCATCAGAGATGATCGGCGGGCTTTTGCGCTTAATAGTTAGCGCTTGTTAGCGCGCAGTTCGCGTTTTTTGAAATTCAGAATTGGCCAGTCAGCCGCCTTGGCGTAGTGCTTAAGGGCAACATCGGGATTAACTGCTACGGGATTACCAACCGAAGTCAGCATCGGCAAATCATTTACGCTGTCGCTGTATGCAAATGATCGCTTCAAGCTGATATTGCGATCTTGAGCTAATTTTCTAACCGCCTTGCGTTTGGCTTTGCCGTGAAGTGCTTCACCAACCAGTTTGCCAGTGAGAATTCCGTCTTTGCGTTCAACGATTGTGCCGAGGCCTCCGGTAAGTCCAAGTCGATGTGCAATGACGTCGGAAATTTCCTGCGGAGTCGCAGTTACCAACCAAACTTCGCGACCAGCAGCCATGTGCTCTTTCGCGAGTCGAACAGTTTCTGGCCAAAGCTTTGGGCTGATGTTGTTGGCGTAAACCTCTTCGGTTAGCGAAGCGAGTTCGTCAGCTTGATGACCCTCAATCAAACTAAGCGCACGATCGCGAATTTGATCTAGTGATTTGAGAGTTTCACCACGAGCGATGAATCGCATTTGTTGCCAGGCCATGCGCCAAAAGTCAGAGCGATCGAAGAAGCCACGCTTGAAAGCGAGTTTGCCAAACAAGAACATCGACGATCCGCGCAGAATCGTGTTGTCGACGTCGAAGAACGCAGCTTCGATCTTTTGCGACTTTTTGTCTGGGTTTGGCACCTGACAAGTTTATGGCTCGCCTAGGCTTTAAACGTGACCATTGAGTTAACGCTGATCGGCAAGCCAGGCTGTCATCTTTGCGATGACGCGCGCGTGGCAATTGACGAGGTGCTCATCGATGTTCGAGCCAAGAGCCCTGCGTGCGAAATAATAATCAACGAGCAAAATATTCTGGATCATGCCGAGCTGGCAAAAAAATATTCCGAAGAAATTCCGGTGCTGCTAATTGATGGCAAGATGCACAACTATTGGCACATCGATAAAGACCGACTTCGCGCGGCACTTGATGCACTCATTTCTAAACCTCAGTATTTAAAAAACAATCGCTGCGTGGGTTAGGAAGTCATGCTTGCTTTATTGAAATGGATCCTAAAACGTTTTTGGTTTCCAATTTTGGTTTTTGTCTTAGCCCAGTTAGCTAAGAAGTATCCTTGGGCAGCTAAGACGCACGCAACGGTCACCAAGTATTCGCAGCCAATTCAAACTGTTGCCAGCAAGGGGCGCAAAAAGGGTTCAGCAACTTTTTAGGCAAGAACCCCCGACAATCACACACTTGGTTTGTGCAATCGCCGGGGGAACCTTGGGTTAACTAGTTGGTTGGTTTTCCTACTGTTGCTGTGATGGAACTGTTCGGATCTATCCAATGGCCGACTGGGGGATCGACACTTATAACCACAAGTTCGTTATCTGGGGCGTCGTCAATTCGATTTAGGTCGACACCACCGATGCCAGCATCGGCAATCACAGTGTTGAGTTCAGAAATCGTCATGCCGATCACGTTTGGAATTTCAATTGGGTTGCCATTGTTGGCTACCCAGCCTGGCAGCGGGTTTCCGTTTTGATCGGTGAATTGAAGATCGAAAACTTCCATGTCGTTGCTGAAGGCTTTGATCTTGGTAACCTCTTCGCCGTTTAGTCGCAAGCCGTCGATTGGGCGTTGCATCGCCAAAGTGGCTTGCATCGAGTAGTAGTCGACAACCTTGCTTTCGATTACTGCGGCCGCTGGGTAAAGCAACGCAACGGCAAGCAAATTGAGCGGCAACAAAAGTGCGGTGAAAAACTTTCCTCGCAGCCATTTCTTGCGACCCCACTGCACACTAACCACAATGAAAATCGGTAAAAGCCAAACTGTGATGGCGAGACCTAGTGCGTAAACAATTAGGTAGGCAACGATTGCTCGAAGCACCCACCACACCGGGCGAAGCGAGAGCGCAAATTCAAAAAACGCGGTGCCAAAATTATTACGTCTAAACCACGATTCGACATTGGTTAGCAGAATGCGAGAAGAAAAGAATTTCTTCTTCTCTGGCTTAGGTGTCACACCAGCAGCTTCGCGAAGTTCAGCTGCGTAGACTGCCGCGGAACCTGGATTAAAATTTTCGCCTTCTTCGGAAAGACGCTCGGCTAGGTCTGCCTCGAGCCCGTCGGTGAGTTCTTCAATTTCGCGTTTTGGTAGGTCCGATAACTCGGCACGAACCGCAGCCGCAAATGCTTCGATTGTGGTTTCGGTTAGGGCTTGCATTAGTTTCCTCCATTGTTTTTAGAAGCTTTTGATTTACGTGCGGCAAGCAAGTCGGTCATGCTTTCGCTAAATTTTTGCCAACTCTTGCGCTGCTCGGCGAGCATCCGTGCGCCCTCGTCATTGATGCCGTAATACTTTCGGTGTGGGCCATCCTCGGATGCGACCACATAACTGTTGAGTGCACCGGCGGTAAATAGTCGGCGCAAGGTGCCGTAGACCGATGCGTCGCCAACCTCGTCGAGACCAGCCTGTTTCAATCTGCGCACGATGTCGTAGCCATAGCCGTCTTCTTCTTCGATCACGGCAAGAACCGCGACGTCTAAAACGCCTTTGAGCAATTGGGTTGAATCCACGGTGCTCCTTTCGATGGTTACACTATTACACATTACAGAGTAGTCCGCAATAAATAACTAGTGCGGCGTGTCAGAGTTGAAATCTATACTGCTTGTATAGACATTGGAGGCGCCATGAAAAACGTGATCGAAGTCAAACCATTCAGGAACGGTGGCAGCAACGCCGTGAGAATCCCGGCGTCATTCAAAATTGAAAACGGTGTGG
Source organism: Rhodoluna sp. (assembly GCA_046074145.1). Taxonomy (GTDB): domain Bacteria; phylum Actinomycetota; class Actinomycetes; order Actinomycetales; family Microbacteriaceae; genus Rhodoluna. The sequence goes on along the minus strand of JBJTNR010000059.1, from coordinate 2,179 downwards.
TTTATATGACCATGGATGAAGTCACCGGCGACATAACCATTTCTAGTCGCAGCCCAAAACCTTTTGCAAAGTTGTTAGCCCTACTTGATCAAACCGGACCAATTTCTGAAGCTGAATGGAAGTTGGAACGTGACAACGAGGTAGAGCCGATCCGGAAATCTATTCAAGATTTAATTGCGCCTAAATAAATGAAGTATTTGATTGACACCGATATCGCGAGTTACTTTATTCGCGGAGTTCCAGCCGTGACGAAAAGACTTATAGCGGAATATCCAAACTGGGTGATTTCAGCGATTTCTTACCATGAGCTTTTGCAGGGCATGGTTCTTGCAAAAAATACCTCTATCGAGCCGGCTATCGCCGCATTTTTAGAAGAAGTAAAAGTTGCACCTTTTGATTCTGCTGACGCTCTTGAATCGGGTCGGCTTTCAGCAATCCTCAAAAAAGCTGGCACGCCAATCGGCACCTTAGACACATTGATTGCTGGTCACGCGTTGAGCTTGAAATTGACCTTAGTTACAAATAATGTGAAGCACTTTTCCCGCGTACCGGAATTAAGAATTGCGAATTGGACGGCAAATAAATAATTAGTGGGGGAACAGCAGTTCGCCGCCAACCCAGAAAATTACAAAGGCGGCGATCGGTAAACCAATGATTAGCTGCAACCAGGCTCGATCTTTTTTGATCAAGGCGATGACAGTTAAAACGACACCGGCAATACCGGCGGCAAAAATAACCATCGATGGAATTGGAAGTGGCAGTCCTGAAGCTTTAGCGACAAAAGACAAGGCGAAACCCACTAGTAAGTAAAAGCCCCAGCTTCCGAGTTTGCTATTTGGCACTAAGCGCATTGGCGTGGCTTACGGCTCTAGGCGGTTTGGTCCGCGGAACAAGAATCCAACCTCACGGATGTTTGGCTGGTGCAGCAACAACATCAGTACGCGAATCAGACCCATGCCGAATCCACCGTGCGAAGGTGCTCCGTACTTAAAGAAGTCGAGATAAGTTTGCAAACCTTCTGGCTCGAGACCCTTTTGTTTTACCTGTTCAGTCAAAATGTCGAGACGGTGTTCGCGCTGTGCGCCGGTGGTGATTTCGGTTCCGCGCCAAATTAAGTCGTAGCTCTTGGTTAGCGCCGGGTTGTCTTCGTGACGCATGTGATAGAACGGGCGCACTGTTGCCGGGTAGTCGGTCACGAAAACAAATTCATGACCGTGAGTTTCCTCGGCCCAAGCGGCAATCTGACGTTCACCCTCTGGGTCTAGGTCACCTGCACGCTCGACGCTGTGACCGCGTTGTTTGATGATGTCAATCGCATCGTTAAGTGGAATGCGCGGGAACGGAATGGCTGGAACAACCACCTCGATGTCAAAAAGTTTTTTGATTTCTTCGCCGTGCTTTTCTTTGACCGCGCTGATTGCTCGGTGCAAAAGCTGTTCCTGAATTGCCATGATGTCTTCGTGAGAGTCGATCCAAGAAACTTCGATATCTACTGACACGAATTCGGTTGCGTGGCGCGAAGTGAAAGACGGGTCGGCGCGGAACACCGGGCCGATTTCAAAGATGCGGCCGAGACCAGACATCATTGCCATCTGCTTATAAAACTGTGGCGACTGAGCCAGGTAGGCGTGAGTTTCAAAGTATTCGAGTTTGAACAATTCGGCATTCGACTCAGAAGGCGAAGCCATCAACTTTGGTGAATGAATTTCGACAAAGTCGTTTTCTGCCCAGTATTGACGCCAAGCGTGCTCGATGGTGGTCTGAATGCGGAACACTAAGTTCATCTCGGTGCGACGAAGGTCCAAGAAGCGCCAATCCATGCGCTTGTCGATCGAGGTGTCATCTGCGATTGGAGTTTCTGGGTCGGCCAGAGTGACCACCTCGAGTTTTTCGAGTTTGATCTCAAGGCCGCCAAGCTTTACGCGTTCGTCATGAATCAACTGGCCGGTTACCCAAACGAAAGATCCGGCGGTTAAAGTGGAAACCTCAGCAGCCATCGCATCATCTTCAACCGGTTGGTCATCAATGACAGGGCGAGGATAAGTTACCTGAACGTCGCCTGATTCATCACGCAAAATAATGAACTGAATTCGTTTTTGATCACGAAGTTTTTCAACCCATCCACCGATAGTTACGGGGCCGTCTGGAAGTGCGGCAAGGTCTTTTACTAGGGCGCGGG
>JBJTNR010000058.1:0-2948 GCA_046074145.1 Rhodoluna sp. | reverse complement strand
TTTTCTCGGGACTACTAAGCGCCCCACTTCGACTTATCACTCACACACAGGGCAAGCCAAAAGAACGCGGTGCCTTTTTGATCAAAGTCGGTTTGCTGATGTATGACACCTTCGGTCGCAACGGCGGTCGCATGCCTCGTCACCGTTTCTTGGGTCAGAAGCGCTCGCAGCAGGAGCTTCCGGCACTAAACAAAGACGTTAAATTCACCGCGACCTATTACGACGCAGCCATGGATAACCCTGAGCGTCTTGCTCTAGATGTTTTGCACGATGGTTTGGCTGCCGGTTCTCACGCTCGCGCGGCAAATTATCTTTCTGCCGTTGGTCAGCGAAACGGAAAAGTAATTTTGCGCGACATGATTGCCGGCTCAGAATTCGAAGTCAAGGCTGATGTGATTGTGAACACGTCTGGTCCGTGGACCGACGTCACAAACAAAGAACTCGGATTCAACACCACCTACATGGCTGGCACTAAGGGCTCGCACATTGTGCTCGAGAATAAAGAACTTTTCGAAGCTTGCGATAACCGCGAAATTTTCTTTGAGAACCGCGATGGTCGAATCGTTTTGATGTATCCAATCCTCGGAAAAGTTTTGGTAGGAACGACCGATATTCCTCACGACATGTCAGACCCTGCGGTTTGTACACCTGAAGAAATCGAATACTTCTTCGAGTTGGTTTCATACGTGTTCCCAAATGTTGAAATTTCAAAAGACCAAATCATTTTCAAGTTTTCTGGAGTTCGCCCACTTCCTGCCAGCGGCGATGTTAACCCGGGAATCATTTCTCGCGATTACCGAATCGTTCGTACCTCTGGCCAAAACGAAGTTCCAGTTTTGAGTTTGGTCGGCGGAAAGTGGACTACCTTCCGTGCACTCGGTGAACACCTAAGCTCGGATGTTTTAAAACTTCTAGGAGTACCTCGCAAAGTTTCAACCGAGAATTTGGCCATCGGCGGCGGAAAAGATTTTCCAACCAACGAAGCCGCGCAAAAGTCTTGGGCCGAAAACCACGGCGACAAGATTGGCACCGGACGAGCCATGCAACTCTTGCTTCGCTACGGAACACGGGCCACCAAAGTTATCGATGCAATTTCGAAGCAGGCTGATCGTCCGCTTAGATACGACGCCGATTATTCAGAGGCAGAAATTGCCTTCCTGGTTGAAGAAGAGTGCGTAGTGCACTTGTCAGATTTGGTGCACCGTCGCACCAGCCTGGCTTTCACCGGAGACATCAACAAACAGCTACTCGAAGAGTTAGCCGAAAACCTTGCGAAGGTTCTGGGTTGGAATCAAGAGCAGCAAGCAAAAGAAGTAGCAAGCATTCATCTCGAGATAGGTAGTAGCCGATGAGCAGCCTAGTACTGAAAAATGTTTCGCTATCGGTGGGTGCCGAAGATCATCTTTATGATATTTCAGCCACCTTCAATAGCGGAATCAACCTGTTGGTTGGCCCGACTCTTTCGGGTAAAACCACACTGATGCGTGTTATCGCCGGTTTGGTAAAACCAACCTCGGGCACCTACACATTAGACGGCAAGGATGTCTCGAACGTTGCAGTGCAGCAGCGTTCGGTTGCATTCGTGTACCAGCAATTCATCAACTACCCATCGCTTTCCGTATTTGACAACATTGCATCTCCACTAAAAGTTTCTAAAGACAAGCTTTCAAAAGAACAAGTTGCCACCCGAGTTGAAGAGATGGCAAAACTACTTGGTCTTACACCATTTCTAAAGCGCAGGCCTTCAGAACTTTCTGGTGGACAGCAACAACGTGTTGCGATTGCCCGTGCGCTTGCTCGAAAGTCGGACATCGTTCTATTCGATGAACCGCTTGCAAACCTTGACTACAAGTTGCGCGAACAGTTGCGCGCCGAATTGCAAAGCATCTTTGCAAACGAAAAGTCAATCGTGATTTATTCGACCGCAGAGCCATCTGAGGCTTTGGAGTTTGCTACGAACTCTTTCGTCATGCACGAGGGTCGCATTATTCAAAGCGGTAAAGCATTAGAGATTTACCAGCAGCCTGCAAATCTAGCCGCAGCTAACGCATTGGCTGATCCACCGATCAACCTTTTGCCTTCACGCTTCGAAAACAAGAGTGCACACTTTGGCGGTTACGAATTTAAACTTGCTCGACCTGAGCTTGGCGAATCGGCACGCGACCTAACCTTGGCAATCCAGCCAGGAAAAATCTTCTTGAAGTCAACCGGCGCTGGTTCGGTTGCCTTCAAGTGTCAGGTAGTGCTTGCCGAAGTAACCGGTAGCTCGACATACGTGCACGTAAAGCTTGAAACCAGCGAGCAGATCGTGATTGAAGTTGAAGATGCACATCACTTTGACCTCGACCAAAAGTTGACTGCCTATTTTGACCCAGCCGATCTATACGGTTTCGACCCTAAGAACGGCAAGTCGATTTTCTTCCCGAAGGGATCGGTGAAATAAATGGCTGAGATTCGCTTAGAAGGCGTCGCCCACTCATACGATGGCGGCAAGACCTTTGCACTAAACCCAATCTCCATGACTTGGGAAGACGGCAAGGCCTACGCTTTGCTTGGCCCTTCGGGTTGCGGCAAGACCACACTGCTAAACATCATCTCTGGACTGCTCAAGCCATCACACGGCAAGGTTTTCATCGACGGTAATGATGTGACCAATGTGATCACCGATGATCGCAACATTGCCCAGGTTTTCCAGTTCCCAGTTCTTTACGACACCATGACCGTTCGCAAGAACCTTGAGTTCCCGCTAAAGAACCGCAAGCTTCCAAAAGACAAGATTGCCGCTCGCGTAACCGAGATTGCCGGACTTTTGGGTCTTGAAAAGGATCTTGATTCAAAGCCAGCAAAGTTGCGTTCAGACTTGCAGCAGATTGTGAGCCTTGGTCGCGGTTTGGTTCGCGAAGATGTTTCGGCCATTCTGTTTGACGAGCCTTTGACTGTGATCGACC
>JBJTNR010000057.1:0-4753 GCA_046074145.1 Rhodoluna sp. | reverse complement strand
GGAATGAAGTCTTCAAAATCACCAGCCGCTAGTTGGCTATCAGGCTCATCGATGATCGCTGCCGCCTGGGCTACCGCTGGAGTTGCTGCGGCACCCGGTTCACCGCGCAGCAGGGCGAGAATCATTGGCAAGTCTTCCGGTTTTACGTTTACCTCGCGAGCCTTTGAGCCTTCGCTCGGACCAACGATATCGCGTGATTCCAGTAGGTCCATCAGGCGACCGGCTTTGGCAAAACCAACTCGCAATTTACGTTGCAGCATCGAGGTGGAACCAAATTGCGAAGAAATAATCAGTTCGGCAGCCTGCAGCAGAACATCGAGGTCATCGCCGATGTCGGCATCGACAACATTTTTCTTGGCAACTGGTTCGTCAACATCTTTTCGATATTCCGGTTCCATCTGTGCTTTTACGTGCTCAACGATTTTGTGTAATTCGTTTTCGGCGAGCCAGGCACCTTGAACGCGGACAGGTTTGTTTGTACCCATCGGAGAGAACAACGCGTCACCCTGACCGATAAGTTTTTCTGCACCCGCCTGATCCAAAATCACGCGCGAGTCTGTAACCGAGGTAACCGAGAAAGCCAAGCGGCTAGGCACGTTCGCCTTGATTAGACCGGTGACCACATCGACCGATGGTCGCTGAGTTGCCAGCACCAGGTGAATTCCAGAAGCACGAGCCAACTGAGTGATGCGCACGATTGAATCTTCTACATCTCGCGGCGCCACGATCATCAAATCCGCTAACTCGTCGACCACGACAAGCAGGTATGGGTAAGGTTGCAATTTTCGCTGCGAACCGGCTGGCACTTTAAGTTCACCGGCAACTACCGCACGGTTGAAATCGTTGATGTGCTTGAATCCAAAACTGGCCAAGTCGTCGTAACGCATATCCATTTCTTTTACGACCCACTGCAGTGCTTCGGCAGCCTTTTTTGCGTTGGTAATAATCGGCGTAATTAGATGTGGCACACCTTGATATGCGGCGAGCTCAACGCGCTTCGGGTCAATCAAAACTAAACGAACCTCGGCGGGCTTGGCTCGCATCAAAATCGAAGTGATCATCGAGTTCACGAAACTCGACTTACCGGCACCAGTCGCACCGGCAACCAAAAGGTGAGGCATCTTGGCTAGGTTTGCAACCACAAAGCCACCCTCGACATCTTTACCGATTCCGATGGTTAGCGGGTGCGCGCTCTTTACTGCGATTTCTGAACGCAACACGTCGCCGAGTGAAACTGTTTCGCGGTCGGTGTTTGGAATTTCAATACCGATTAGGGACTTGCCAGGAATCGGTGCCAGGATGCGAACCTCGTTGCTAGCCACCGCATAAGAAATGTTGCTGGAAAGTCTGGTTACCGCTTCGACTTTTACACCGGCGGCAAGTTCTACTTCGTAGCGAGTGACAGTTGGGCCACGAGAGAATCCCACTACGCCAGCCTCGACACCAAATTCTTTAAATACCCCGGTGATTGCTGCGACGATCTGATCGTTAGCCTGCGATTTCGCCTTCGGCGGCGAGCCAGGTGCCAAAAGATTCATCGATGGCATCACGTAAGGGCGATTTACTCTCGCCGGTGTAGTTTCGGTTTCAGTTTCAAAAAGCGCAGCCGGCGCATTTACTGCCGGAGCATTTACTACTGGCGCTACCGGTGGAATTACGATTGGTTCGGTTTTAGTGTTGTCGATAATTGCAGTTTCGTTAAATGGACTCTGCAAATTATCTTCGAAGATTGCGTCAAACTGATCTTCGTCTTCTGGAACAATCGCACTGTCAAAAGGATCGGCGTTTGCCTTGCCTCGACGCCACCATGGAACCTTGGTGCCATCGAATGCATCAGGAATTTCGTCTTCGATTAGCGAATCGTCTTCTTGCTTGCTACGAGATTCACCGAAAAGATACTGTGCGAGTTCACGTAGTCGTTCGCCAATTCGATTTGGTGCTGTCTTGGTCATGATTAGTAGCGATGCAAAAGCAAATGCCACCAGAACAGGAACCGTGCCCCAGATTGTGATGGTGCTAAAAAAAGGAACCGAAATCAGCCATCCGAAAATTCCGCCGGTGTACGCGAGCTTCCATTCGCCGTCTGATGGCTCGACCAACCCCGGATAACTTCCGAAGACGTGAAAGAAGCCGCTAATCGAAACTATAAATAAGAAGAGTCCGATTCCGATTCGGCCGTTATCGCGAACCGTCGACGGGTGACGCATAAGGTAAATTGCAAAAATAATCATGATCACCGGCAACCCAAAAGCCACGCGACCAAAAAGTGCGCCAAATGTCCAAACGTGAATTCCGATTGCCCAGTCTTGCTTGATTAGCACCCAACCAAATACGGCTCCGACGATTCCGAGTAAGAATAAAAAGAAAGGCAGGCCATCGCGGCGATCCTCGGGGCGTATCTTCTCTGGGCTCAGTGCGCGAGCACCTGCTCCCACCGCGTGGGCAAAACCCATATAAATACGTGCGCCAAGTGACTGGCCATCGGCAGTGGCTCTCGGTGCGCGGGTTGCCTTGACTGCGCGTGGACTTGCGGTCGCTCTAGGTGCGCGCGAACGTGCACTCGTTGATCGCCCGGCGGGCTTGCGAGATGTGGGTTTGCGCGCGGCCATGCCTCAAAAATAACAGCGAACTGCGTCAGAATCGGGCAGGCACGGCGGGCTTATCCGGGCTAGGCCTCGATAACCACAGGGATAATCATCGGGCGGCGACGGTGAGTTTTATTAACCCAGGTGCCGATAGTGCGACGAATAACTTGTTGCAGTGCATATGCATCGCGAACCCCTTCGCCAGCGGCTTCGGCTAGCGCGCGTTCGATCTGTGGTTTCACATCATCAAACACGTGATCATCTTCGGCGAATGCACGAGCGCGAATTTCTGGGCCAACCGAAACTCTTCCGGTTTCTTTATCAATGACACAGAAAATCGAAATGAAACCTTCTTCGGCTAGCACGCGGCGATCCTTTAGGTCATCCTCGGTAATTTTTCCCACGGTCTTGCCGTCGACAAAAAGCAAACCGCATTCGACCGCACCGACCACTTCGGCAATGCCGTCAACCAAATCAACCGCCCAACCGTCTTCGGTAATCAGCACTCGCTCGTGCGGAACGCCGGTTTGTTCGGCAAGTTTTCCATTCGCAATGAGGTGTCGATACTCGCCGTGCACGGGCATGACATTTTTCGGTTTCAAAATGTTGTAGCAGTAGAGCAGTTCACCCGCTGCGGCGTGACCAGAAACGTGCACTTTGGCATTGCCCTTGTGCACAACGTTTGCTCCGAGTTTGGTAAGACCGTCGATGACGCGATAAACCGCATTTTCGTTTCCAGGAATAAGCGAGCTTGCCAAAATCACGGTGTCGCCTTCGCCGATTTCGATAACGTGTTCCAGATTTGCCATTCGAGCCAAGACCGCCATTGGCTCACCCTGCGAACCGGTCGACATGTAGACCACTTTTTCTTCCGGCATCGAGGCAGCTTTTTTGAGATCGACGAAATCGTCCATTTCTGCCTTTAGGTAACCCAGTTGAATTGCGATTTCCATGTTTCGCACCATCGAACGTCCGACTAGTGCGACTTTGCGGCCGTTGGCCCTCGCGGCATCGACGACCTGCTGCACGCGGTGAACGTGACTCGAGAATGAGGCAACGATTACCTTGCGCTTGGCTCGCGACATTACGTTTTCGATAACTGGGCCGATTTCTTTTTCGAGCGGCGTAAACCCCGGAACATCGGCATTGGTCGAGTCGCTCATAAATAGGTCTAGACCTTCGACACCAACCTGGGCGAATGCACGCAGGTCAGTGATGCGACCATCAAGCGGAAGCTGGTCCATCTTGAAGTCACCGGTGTGCAAAATCGTGCCGGCTTTGCTCTTGATGACAACAGCGAGCGCGTCGGGAATCGAGTGGTTTACTGCGATGAATTCCAAATTGAATCCGTCGATCGAAAGCTTTCCACCTTCGGCAACAATTTTGCTGACCGGCGTGATGCGGTGTTCTTTCAGTTTCGCCTCGACAAAAGCAAGTGTGAGCGCCGACCCAATCAAAGGAATATCTTCACGCATTCGCAAAAGGTATGGAACACCGCCGATGTGGTCTTCATGTCCGTGAGTCAGCACAATGCCGATCACATCATCGAGGCGATCTTTTAAATAACCAAAGTCGGGCAAAATCACATCAACACCCGGCTGGTGCTCTTCTGGGAAAAGCACGCCGACATCGACGATGAGAATTTTTCTGTCAATTTCGAAGACGGTCATGTTGCGACCAATTTCGCCAATTCCACCTATTGGAATGATGCGCATTACGCCGGGACGAAGTGGGGCGGGTTGAGGAAGAGTTTGAACCAAGGGTTCTCTTTCTTGCCAGCAGAATTGCTAGCGGGTTGTGCCAGCCACCTTTGGCAGTGCACCACCGGCAGCTGCGTTACGGTCTGGACGGAAGTTATCAAAACTCAACCCAGTGATCTGGCCAACCGTATCGATGTCTGCTTCGATTCGCGCGGCTTCGGCATCTTCTGGTCCAACCAGAGGAAGACGAACGCGAGGACTGTTGATCAGACCTAAACCGTGCAAAACATATTTTGCGGCAACGGTTCCAGGAATGTGAGTCATGAGTGAGCGCTGAAGTGGCTCGAGTGCGTTATGCACTTTTAATGCATGGTGGAAATCATTGCGGTTGGCTGCGTCAACCATTTCTCTATATGCAGCTGGAGCTACGTTGGCGGTGACGCCGATTAAACCGGTGGCACCGATGGA
>JBJTNR010000056.1:0-21431 GCA_046074145.1 Rhodoluna sp. | reverse complement strand
CTTTTCGCGGAAGAGCCTTGGTCAGGTTTTCGACACCGGTTTTTGTAATCAATACGTCATCTTCGATTCGCACACCGATGCCGCGGAATTCTTTTGGCACCATCAAGTCATCTGGCTGAAAATAAAGTCCAGGTTCAATTGTGAAAACCATGCCCGGCTTTAGAACCGCATCCAGGTACATCTCCCTGCGTGCCAACTCGCAATCGTGGACATCCATACCCAGGTGGTGACTGGTGCCGTGAACCATCCAACGACGATGAAATTGATTTTCCGGCTTTAGAGATTCTTCGGCACTCACAGGCAGAAAACCCCACTCGGCGGTTTTTTCGGCAATCACTTTCATGGCAGCCGCATGCAAATCTCGAAACTTTGAACCGGGCTTGGCAACGGCAAATGCAGCGTCAGCTGCCTCACGAACCGCTTCATAAATTTTCCGTTGCACGTCTGTGTACTTTCCACTAACCGGAATCGTGCGTGTAACATCGGCGGTGTAGAGACTGTCGATTTCGACACCGGCATCGAGCAACAAAAGGTCACCCTTTTTTATCGGTCCATCGTTCACAATCCAGTGCAGGGTACAAGCGTGGGCACCAGACGCGGAAATAGTTTCGTAACCGAGCCCATTACCTTCGATACGAGCTTGAGCATAAAAAGAAGTTTCGACAATGCGTTCGCCTCGAGGCTGACCAACGGCGGATTTGAGATCACGTGCCACTTTCTCAAAACCGCGCACCGATGCGGCAACCGCCTTTCGCATTTCGGCGATTTCATAGCTGTCTTTTATCAAACGCAACTCAGAAACGAATTGCGCAAGATCCTTGTTGGTGTTTAAGTTCTTGATTTTAGATTTAGGCAAAGATTTAAAATATGCCTTGTATTCCGAGAGGCTCTTAGTTTCAATACCTAGAAGTGCCGCGACTTGCTTGAGATCTGGCCTAGGTCCGACCCAAAATTCACCGATTTCAGTATTGGCATAAAATTCAGTGCTGTCTCGGCCGGCAGTCTCACGAAAAAATAATGTGGACTTGGCCTTTGCTCCGCGTGCATCGATCACCAAAATGGAATCTGCAACCGTAGCCGAACCCCAACCGGTTAGGTGAGCAAATGCTGAGTGAGGTCGGTACATGTAATAGGTATCGTTCGATCGAACCTTGCTTGGTCCGGCTTCGAAAATTAACACGCTGCCCTTGTGTGCTTTTGCCACAGCGTCACGACGTTTCGCGGCAAATGGCGCTACCGGCGAACGCTTTGGCAAGGTTTGCCTGCCGACCGCCCAGTTTGAACCGATGTAATTCAAAAACTTGCGACTGTGCGGTGTTCTACTTCTCATAACTTCATTCTCGCGTCTATTCTGGCTTTATGACAACCATCGACCTGCATAGTCACTCAACGCGCTCGGATGGTAAAGAATCGCCCACTGAAGTTTTCGAAAAAGCAGCCCGTGCGGGCGTTGATATTTTGGCCCTTACTGATCACGACACTTCGAGCGGTTGGGCTGAAGCTCTTGAAGCCGCCGTTCGGGTAGGTGTCGGATTTATCCCTGGAATCGAAGTGACCACTCTGGCCACTCATTCACGAGGAAATCGAACCTGGTCATTTAGTGTGCACATGCTCGCTTACTTGCCCGATGCCAATAACGCAGAGCTTGCCGCCGAACTTTATAAGACCGTGAATGCACGTGAAATTCGCGCGAAGAAAATTGTTGACCGGCTTGCCGAAGATTTTCCAATCACCTGGGATTTAGTTTTAGCCGAACTCGAAGAAGGCGCAACGATTGCGCGACCAGCAATCGCTGATGCGCTGATTTCACTTGGCGCGGTTATGGACAGAGCAGAAGCATTTGATGGACCGCTTTCAAGCGATGGAAAATATTACGTTCCGAATGAAAATGTCGACACCATGGATGCGATTCGCAAAATTCGACTTGCCGGAGGAGTGCCGGTTATCGCCCACCCGATGGCACGTTCAGAAGAAGTCCCCGAAGGTAGAAAAATGCCCGAAGAACATTTCGAAGAAATGGTTGCTGCTGGCCTAGGTGGAATTGAAGTTTTGCATCGCGATGTTCCGGAATTTGTAAGGCCTTGGCTGAACTCATTCGCTGCTAAACACGATCTGATTGTCACCGGAGCTAGCGATTACCACGGAGAAAATGGAAAGCCGAACCGACTCGGCGAAAATGGAACAACTCCAGAAATGTTGCAGCGAATAATTGCTCAGGCAACCGGTGCCGAGCCACACATTTAATTAGCTGTTGTTTGACTTACCGCGGTAGGTTCGGTTTCGCGTGCGCGAACTTGCCGGGCGCTTGTGCTCACCATCACCGTGTGCCGGCTTGGCGTGAGCGTTAGATTTTTTAACCGGCTTCTTTTCGGCCGGTACCACCTTGGATTTAGCGATTCGTCCCTTGGTGCCTGCCGGAATCTCGAGATCGGCAAACAAGTGAGCCGAACTCGAATAGGTTTCGGTTGGTTCCGGTTGACCGAATTCCAAAGCGGTGTTGATGTGCCCCCAGCGGGTGAGGTCTTCCCAGTCAACGAATGTGACAGCGATTCCGGTACGACCGGCACGACCGGTTCTTCCGACTCGGTGAAGGTATGCCTTTTCATCTTCTGGTACCGCGTAATTAATTACGTGAGTTACGTCATCGACATCGATGCCTCGGGCGGCCACTTCGGTTGCCACCAAAATATCTTTTTTGCCTGCACGGAAAGCGCTCATCGAACGTTCACGAGCTTCTTGAGTCATGTCGCCGTGTAGTGCCGTGGCATTAAAACCGCGGTCGATTAGTTCTTCGGCAACTTTTGAAGCTTGACGCTTGGTCTTGGTAAAAATCACAGTTTTACCGCGACCGGCGGCCTGCAAAATTCGACCGACAACTTCGTCTTTATCGAGAGCGTGCGCACGATAAATAAACTGCTTGATGTCAGCCTTGGTGTGACCTTCATCTGGATCGTGCGTACGAATATGCACCGGGCGATTTTGATACTTGCGAGCCATCGTCACGATTGTGCCGGGCATGGTTGCAGAGAACAGCATGGTCTGGCGCCCATCGGGAGTGTAGGCAAAAAGTTTCTCGACATCTGGCAGGAATCCGAGATCAAGCATTTCGTCTGCTTCATCGAGCACCATAAATCTAATGTTGCTTAGATCTAAAAGTTTTTGTTTTGAAAGGTCGATTAGTCGACCCGGGGTTCCGACAATTACCTGTGCACCCGCGTTGATTTCAGCAACCTGTTCGTCATACGATTTTCCACCGTAAATTGCAGCAACCATTGTCGAGCGGTTTGATGAGGCAAGTTTCAAATCGTCTGCAACCTGAATTGCTAATTCGCGAGTCGGCACAACCACCAATGCCTTTGCGCCTTTAGTCGGATCAGTGCCAAGACTTTGAAGTAGCGGAAGGCCGAAGCCTAAAGTTTTCCCGGTACCAGTTTTCGCCTGACCAATAATGTCTTGACCGGTTAGCGCTAGTGGAATCGCCTGTTCTTGAATTGGAAAGGGACTCGTGATGCCACGACTTTCCAACGCATCGACGATGTCCTGGTCGATGCCTAAATCCTTGAAATTCAAAAACGCTCCTATATTCCTGTTCAGTCTAGCGGTCAGTGTTTATGAGGCGACTAGTAGTAATCGAGGGCTGAGGTTATCCTTGTCAATGTGTTTGATTGGTGGAAACGGCTTCGCAACACTGCTCGCAAATTAACTTTGCCTGCACGTGAGGTGCGCAGTGCTCGAAACACCGGAAAAATCAACCTCAAGCCATACGCACCAGAGCCTCGCGAATTTCTAGGTCAGCTTGCCTATCTTCAGCTGAGCCAATTTGAAATATTGACGAGCGAATTGAAATACTCACCGAACACCCAGTACAAAGCAGAACTTTCTGAAGCCGCTGCAAAGAGTTTCGAAAAATATCGAGCAATTGCAAAAAAGATTTCCGGACTTGGAATCGACCCAACTGATGCGATGGATCCCTTTGTTGAACGAATTGAGACTTTCCATTCGCGTACCAATGGCGTGGATTGGTTCGAAAGCATCATTAAGGTTTATTTAATTTCGGGTTTGCTCGATGATTTCTATCGTCGACTCTCTGTAGGCCTCGACCTGCAAACTCGAAACGAAATTGAAAAAGCTCTAAACGACAAAAAATTTGATGTTTTTGCAAAGCGCGTTCTCATCGAGTCGATGCAGCGCGATCCGCAGCTTGCATCGAGGTTGGCTCTGTGGGGCCGTCGACTAATGGGAGACGCTTTGCTTGAACTCCGAGCAGCTTTCGATAATCGCAAACTTGCCGGCGTCGTGAAGTCTAAGAAATTGAGTCAAGACGAAGCACGCGAGGTTAACTTGGCCGCTTATTCGAAACTCGAACCACTTATTACTGAATTGATTGGCGCCCACACCATTCGCATGGATGCGCTTGGCTTAACTGCCTAAACCTAGTTAGTACTGCGCATGTGCTCGATGCGCTTTGCACCAAACCACATAGCCGCCGGCATTAGCAACATAACCAATAACCAGATCCAAGCTTGGTCGTAGTGCAATCCGGTCCAGGTAAGAATGCCCCATAGCAATGCGCCGAAGACCACTCCGATTGCGGTTGGTACGAATGATCCGTAGCGATCACTGGTCAGACCTACGTAAGGCATAACCAGCCCGAGAATCACCGCGTAGATAACGATGAAAACTACATATAAAAGTGCAATGAAATCCATTAGGCAATAAATCCAACCCGGCGAGTTTCTTCTTCGCCGATTTCTATGTAGGCAATAGCGTCGGTTGGCACGACATACAAGCGACCCTTGCTGTCGGAAAGCTTCAATGCTTTTGCTCCAGCTTCAAGAACGTTCGTGATTTGCTTCTCTACTTCGCCTGCAGTTTGAGCAGATTCGAAACTCAATTCACGAGCGGTGTCACGGATGCCAATTCGTACGTCCATCGCAGACCTTTCGTTTACCAGACAAGATTACGGCAAGCCTTGGCGAAACTTTAACGCCCAGAAATTGTCTCCCGAAGGCGGTAGTTTTGAGCGCATGAGGGTGGTTACGGTATTCGCGGCGCCCGGAGCTGGCAAAACCACCGAAATTAAAAAAAGGTTTATAGAAGCCGTAAATTCCGGTGTCGAGCCAGATGAAATCCTGGTTCTCGCCGCCACTCGCGAAGCTGCAAATCAACTTCGCGATGACTTGGCAATTGAACTCCAGCGCGCAACCCCGGGTTCGTTAGCCCGAACAATCTCTTCCTTTGCCTATGGAATTTTAAGAATCCGCGCTGTCCTTGCCGGAAAGCAAATTCCCGAATTGATCAGCGGAAGTGAACAAGATCGAATTTTGGCAGAGCTCATTTCCGCCGAACAGCAACAACCAAATCAAAATTGGCCGAAGCATGTCGATAATCAAGTTTTGGGTTTAATAGGTTTTCGTGCCGAACTTCGAGATCTCATCAATGCCGCTATTGAACACGGATTACCGCCGAGTGAGCTTCATAAATTAGGTAACCAATTCAAAAAAGGTGAGTGGATAGCGAGCTCGACACTCTTTGAAAAATATCTTGCCGAAGTTGCCGCTCAAACCGAACGTTATGACCCAACTCAATTGGTGCGAGAGGCAGCCGGCTGGCTATCCGAATCAAGCAACTGGCCAGAGGCGATTGCCAAAATAAAAGTTGTGCTGGTCGATGACGCACAGGAACTTACGCCTGCGGCAAGCGAACTATTGAAAGTTCTGGCTTCGCGAAAAGTTGACTTAGTTCTAATCGGAGACCCAGACTCATCGACCTTGGGATTTAGGTCGGCGGATCCGCGAGCGATGACAAATCTCGCAAATGCGATTGCCAAAACAAATCAATTGGCAGTCGAAGAAGAAATTCTCCACTCTCAAACCGCCGTCAGGACTCCGGCAATTTCATCTGCCCTTTCTCGAGTTGGTGCTCAGATTGATACGGCATTCGCCGGACGCCAGCGCAAATCGCTAGTTGCATCGAAAGAACTAGTTCTCTCTGATCAGACCGGCATCGAAGGACGAATCTTCGACCTAGCTCAATCAGAGACAGCCTGGTTAGCCAAACGGTTACGTGAACTGCATTTACTCGAAGGCGTCGCCTGGGCAGAGATGGCGGTGGTCGCGCGATCTCGCACTCAGCTCGATCTTCTTTCCGCTGAGCTATCGCACGAGGGAGTTCCGGTTCAAGTTATCGGCGCACAGAGTGCACTGCGAGATGAATTCGCATCAAGAATTTTGCTTCGCATTGCCGATGCTGTATTAAACGATCGGCAGCCAGACCTTCAACTCGCGTTGGATTTTTTAACCTCACCCCTTTGCGGCTTGGACTCGCTAGGTTTGCGTCGTCTTCGTCGGGCTCTTAGGCGTGAAGAGCTTATGGCCGACGGTAAACGCAACAGCGATGAATTGCTAGTTGCGCTTTTTGACGCGATTGGTTCGGCTGCAACACTTAAGACCGCCGAAGGAAAAAAAGTCGATAAATTCATCAACCTGTATTTCCAAGCTAAGGATTTAGCTGCCGACCCCAACCAAAGCATCGAAGATTTGCTGTGGCTGCTTTGGGATAAATCGGGATTGGCAAAAGCCTGGGGCGAGCTAGCTCGAGGCGTGGGCGAAGTAGCAACTCAGGCAAATCGGAATCTCGACGCCGCGGTGGCTCTTTTTGCTTCCGCCAATAGGTATGTTGAGCGAAACCCAAGTGGCGATGCAAAAATTTTTGTTGATCAGCAATTGGCACTTGGGCTACCAGAAGACACGCTTGCATTAGATAATCGCAACCTTAACTCTCTTTCGCTTCTAACACCGTCGGGTCTCATTGGTCGTCGCTATCGAGTAGTAGCACTGCCGCAACTTGTTGAAGGTGTATGGCCAAATTTGCGTCCGAGATCTTCTCTACTTGGCGCCATGGCTCTCGATGCATATTGCGCTGGTCGTATTGAAGATCCAAGCGTGATTCAGAAAAGTGAACTTCCCGATGAATTGCGAATGTTGCATAAGGCGGTAGGTGCCACCTCGGAGCACCTTTTACTTTCGGCTACCAGCACAGATGAAAATCAAGTTTCACAATTTATTCAATTGCTTTTAGGTGAGATTCCGTCCGTAACTAATTTTGATCACGAACAATTCACCCTTCGAGGCATGGCAGGTGCGCTGCGTAAACAATTGGCGCAATCCGAAGGCGCAGCTGCAACTGTCGCTCTGGGTTTGGCGCGGCTTGCCCAGGCGGGAGTTGCCGGCGCTCATCCAAGCAGCTGGTATGGCATGCTGCCGCTTTCAACCGTTGAAGCGCTGACCGACGAAGTCGTGGTGCGGCCTTCAGAGCTCGAAAATTTTGTTAAATGCCCGCTGCACTGGTTCTTGAATTCACACGGCGGTAAAGATAAAACATTTAGCGCAACGCTAGGTTCTCTCGTGCACAAGGCACTCGAACTCGGAACCGAAGTCAACGAAGAATCACTTTGGAGCTTGGTCGAATCCAAGTGGCACACATTAAATTTTGAAGCTGAATGGCTCGAGCAAGCCGGTCAGCGTCGAGCCAAACAAATGATTTCGAGCATGGTGCAGTACCTCAAAAAATTCGAGGCAGATGGCGCCAAAGTAATCGGTCGTGAGGTGAGCTTCGAGTTTGCTTTCGAAGCAGCGAATGTTCGTGGCCAGGTAGATCGCCTTGAACTTTACCCGGATGGTCGAGTAATGATTGTCGATTTGAAAACCGGCAGCAAAAAATTTACCGCCGAAGAAGCCCGAGAAAATGCTCAACTCGGCATGTATCAGTTGGCATTTGAAAATGGGGCATTCGGCCACCTGCCGGAGATGCCGACCGGAGCGACCTTGGCTGGCGCGAAGTTGCTTTTAGTTTCCGATCTAAAACCGATTGAACGAGAGCAAGACTCGATTGAGAAAAACCAGGCTGACCGTCAAAAATTTGAAAACCTAGTGCGTTCTGCAATTGATGGCATGAGCATGAATGAAAAAGTATTCGTGGCACGAGTTGCAAGCCACTGCGAAAACGAAAATGAATATGGAAGTTGCAAACTTCATCTGACTCGGGCGGTGTCTTATGTCGCATAAGTACAGTGCCAACGAGATTTATCAAAAACTAAAGGGCCTCGATTTAACTGCCGAGCAAGCAGCTGCAGTCGAACAGGCTAGTGTCGACGCACCGTCGTTAGTTATTGCCGGCGCCGGAAGTG
The DNA here is from genome assembly GCA_046074145.1 of Rhodoluna sp. Lineage (GTDB taxonomy): Bacteria > Actinomycetota > Actinomycetes > Actinomycetales > Microbacteriaceae > Rhodoluna. Next base: position 13,243 of record JBJTNR010000056.1, on the reverse strand, counting down.
GAAAAACAGAACTCATGGCGGTGAGAGTGCTTTGGTTGGTCGCCAACGGTTTGGCTAGGCCAGAGGAGATTCTCGGCCTTACCTTCACTAGAAAAGCAGCTGCCGAGTTGAGTAAACGCGTCTATGAAAGCTTGCTGAAACTTCGTGACTCGGGTTTGTGGCCAGATGATCTTGAATTAGATTTCAGCGCGCCAACTATTTCTACTTATAACGCGTATGCAAATAATCTGTTTCGAGATTTTGCACTGTCAATCGGCTATGAACCCGAGGCCGCACTTCTAACCGATGCCGCGGCATTCCAATTGGCGCGTGACGTAGTAATCAAGCAGGGTTCTCAAATTGATGACCGCCTCTCATCAATTGAAACTGGGCTCGATTCAATCGTCGAAAACATGCTGGCTCTCGCTCAGGCGATGAACGAAAACCTGACCAATGCCGCCGAAGTGGAATCGATCATTGCCGATGTGATCGAAAAAATATCTAACCTTCCGCAAAAAGCCAATTCAAGCAACATTGCACCGCTTGGCTATCTAAACGATTTTGTTAATGATCTTTCGCCGACTCCGATTCTGGCTAAACTTGCCGACGCCTATCGAATCGAAAAACATCGATCCGGCTTTGTCGACTACTCAGACCAAGTTGCATTAGCCGAACGTGCCGTTCGCGAGGTGCCGGGAGTCAGAGAACGAGAACGAGAGTCATTCAAACAAATTTTGTTAGATGAATACCAAGACACTTCGGTGCTTCAAACGCAACTGCTTAAGAATTTATTTGCGCAGAGCTCAGTGTTTGCGGTCGGTGACCCTAATCAATCAATCTATGGATGGCGCGGTGCCAGCGCATCGAACCTGACAAATTTCTTTAGCGATTTTGGAGTTTCAGATTCCGCAGCTTCAAAACCATTTAACCTTTCGACTTCCTGGCGCAATCCGAAGAATGTCCTGGGTTTAGCCAACGAACTTATTGGTGATTTAAAGGTGCTCGAACTCGCGCCTGCCCCAGCGGCAACCGCCGGAAATGTGGAAATTAAATTTGAACAAGATCTAATGCTCGAGGCCGACGTCGTAGCCGATTGGTTCAGACAAAAGATGAACAAGTCTGCGACTGGAGCGCTGCTGATGCGCAAGCGAAGCAACATGCGTCACTTTGTGGAGCACTTGGAAAATGCGGGTTTAGCCGTTGAGGTCGTAGGCATCGGCGGACTTCTGGAGATGCCAGAAATAGTTGACCTGGTGAGTGCACTGCGAGTGATTGCGAATCCTGATGCCGGAACCCACTTGATTCGTTTGCTAACTGGACCAAGGTGGCGCATTGGTGCTAAAGACATTGAGCGATTGCATAAATACTCAATCAAGAAGTCTTATGTTGACCAAGAGCTAAAGGACAAGCAGCAACAAGGCTTAGCAGCCGAAGATGCAGAATCTTTAATCGATGCGCTTGATTTATTGGTCGACGAGAAAAATATTGAAACTTTAAATTTCTCAGATTCCGGACTGATTCGACTCAAAGATGCGGCGATGCTGTTTAGAGAAATGCGCGCGAATCACGGAATGCCACTTCTGGATTTTGTGCGAGCGGTGGAGCAAGAATTGTGGCTGGACGTTGAAGTGCAAGCAAACCCGCGTCGCAAAAATCCAATGGCGCATCTGAATGCATTTGCGGGAATTGTTGCTGGATATTCAACCAGCAATTCGCACCCTAACCTGACTGGATTTTTGAACTGGTTAGATTTCGCTGAAGAGCGGGAAACATTTGACGCGCCAACAGCGAAACCCGAAGCCGGTGTGGTTCAGGTGCTGACCGTGCATGCGGCAAAGGGGCTCGAGTGGGATCACGTTTCGATTGCTAATTTGGTTGACGGAGATTTCCCTAGCGCGGGGCGCGGAGTATCCGGTTGGATTTCTGCGGGCAAACTTCCATTTCCACTCCGCGGCGATGCAAGCTCATTGCCGAAATGGAATTACGAATCCGCAAACACCCAGCAAGAAGTTAAGAAACTTGTAGATGCCTATAAAGATGAAATGCGAAATCACCTTTACAAGGAAGAGCTTCGACTTATGTATGTTGCAACTACGAGGCCAAAATCTAATCTTTTGCTAACTGGTTCATATTGGAAGCCTGGAAATAAAAATTCACGCAAACCTTCGCCATTCATCGTGACCGCCTGCGAACAACTTGCGGTCGAATTACCGGAACTAAACAGCCAAGCGAACCCATTGCAAGAAAATGAACTGGTGGACACCTGGCCACTAGACCCATTAGGCGAGAGACATCGTCGAGATTTAACCAAGGCTGCCGAACTTACCGATGAAGCGCTTCGCAAACTCGAAATTGAAGAAATAATTGCAACCGATCAATTTCAAAGAGAAATTGATTTGCTGCTTGCTGAACGGGATGAAGAAATTCTTGCCCTAAGCAGCCTCGAGTTACCAGTTCGAATCCCAGCTTCAAGATTCAAGGATTATTTAGAAAACTTTGACGATGTTGCGGCTAAATTGCGCCGGCCAATGCCGAAGCAGCCATATAAGCAAACTCGCACCGGAACCCTTTTTCACTCTTGGGTGGAACAACACTTTGAATCGCCCGCTTTGCTGGAATCGGATCAATCATCAGATAACGATATGCCGGTCGAAGCCCAATCGCATTTGGCTATGGAATCCTTGCAAAAAAACTTCGCCAGATCTCGTTGGGCTAATCAGACTCCGATTGATGTTGAGCGCGAGATTCAGCTGACTATCGGCGAAAATACTTTTGTCTGCAAGCTTGATGCAGTTTTTGCAACCAACGACGGTGTCGAAATTATCGACTGGAAAACTGGCAAACGTCCAAAAGATGCAGACGACGAGAAGGCTAAGGCACTTCAGTTGGCTCTTTACCGACTCGCTTATTCGAAATTCACTGGAATTCCAGTATCAAAGATCAGCGCGAGCTTTTACTTTGTATCGGACGATGTCGAAATTAAGCCGTTAGAAATACCAGACGAATCTGAACTGGTTGATCTTTGGACTAGAAAAGTTCGTTCTCGTTTGAAGTAGGAACTTCGATAGGCGCAGTGCTTGGGTAATTTTCACTAACTAATTGCGCAGCCGGAGCCTCAGGCTTTCTTGCCGTCAAACTGCCGACCACTCCGGTTGAAACATCGTCTGCAAGTTCTTGCAATAATTCATGAGCCTCGGCAATGATTGCTTCGTCTTTTCTAGAGATTCCATGCATAAGCCAACGCGACCATTCCAATTCGCTGTAAAGCATTGCACGAACTCTAAGGGCGTCGTCGAAACCGTAATGGTGCTGTCGATATACGTCGATGATGTTTTCGGCAGTTTCGTAGTTTCCCGAACCCATAATCCAGGCAAAATCCTCAGCCGGATCAGAAATGCGAAGCGTGCTCCATCCGAGGACTCCGGAAACCTCGTTATCGAGTGTCAGAACGGTGTCTGCATTTAGCCCACCGTGAATTACACATGGTTTAAATCTAAAAAGTGAAACATCTTCGAGTGCCGCTTCCCAACGAGATAGCAAAACCGCAGGAACTTTTCCAGTTGCCGCAGCTCGATCTAGTTCGGCAATTCGACCTCTTACTATTTCGGAAGGTTCAAAGGATGCCAGGTGGGCATTTTCCACAACGGCGGTATCTAAGTTGTGAATAGCAACGATTGCCTTTGCGATCGATGACGCCAAGGTGCTTCCGGCGCCGACGGTGGCAATGTCGGTTGGCAAACCGTAAATGAATTCAAAAACTAATACGCGATTTCCGCGATCATCTTTGGTCTCACCAATCAGATTGGTTACCTTGAATGGCAACCTCATGCGATCAGTCGCAACCAATGCTTTTAATGCTTGAAGTTCAACTTCTTGTTCGGCACCCGCTGCCTGAGTGTTCGCCACTCGCACCACGTAATGCTCGCCACTGTTAGCGGTAAGTAGAGCCGTATCGAAGTCCCCGTTTGAATCGGCAGACAGGCTCTTGACTTCGTGGAAGTTCACGTGCGGAACGGCGGCTTTTGCTAGCGCCGCTAAAATCAAGGGAGATTTGGCCATGATATTTAGGTTAGGCCACGTAAACACCGGAAACGAGTATTGATGAACGAGCCGCTTTATATGCCGCTGGCACGTTCATTGGTTGACCGAGATTATTTGGCTAGAGGCCAACAGGATCTTTTTGCCGAACTAAATAACGACCCTCGCACTCGGATGCTCTTAGTTCACAATGGAAAAGTTCTACTTCTTGGTGATAGCGAGAAGTTCCAACCAAAGTTGCGTTTGCTGACCATAAACGAGGCTCCTTTTGGCAGACACAGAACCTACCTCGGTAAAACCAATCGTGAACACAGTGAGCTTTCAAAGGGCACTCCAATTTTGATGACCGTTTTGAACGACATCGAAGCCGAGGAATTTGGCGCCGAAAATTGGCACCACTTGCGACGTAGCGGTGCCGGACTCGACGACCTAGATGCCGGGCTATTTGCCCAAGCACTAGCCCTAGCCAATTGGCACGAATCTCATGGGCACTGTCCGAGGTGCGGAAGTGAAACCGTAATTGAAAAAGCAGGATGGGTTCGCCGATGCGTGAATGACGGTACTGAATTATTTCCGAGAACAGATCCAGCAATCATCGTGAGTGTTATAGATGACAACGATCGGATTCTTTTAGGAAGTCAGGGAGTCTGGGAAGAAAACCGCTGGTCAATTTTGGCTGGATTTGTCGAACCTGGAGAATCTCTAACAGCCGCAGTACAACGAGAAATGTACGAAGAGGCTGGCGTTCAAGTTTTGGAGCCGGAATATTTAGGAAGTCAAGCGTGGCCCTTTCCGTACTCATTAATGATTGGGTTTACCGCGAAAATTCATCAAGATCACATCGGAGACGATCTGGTTCCCGATGGTGAAGAAATTGCCAAGTTGCGTTGGTTTAGTCGCGAAGATATAACTCGCGAAGCTGGGCAGTTGCTACTTCCGGGGCGAATGACAATTTCAAGAATGTTGATTGAGCACTGGTTCGGTGGCGAAATTATCTCGGCAACCGAAAACGAAGGCTAAACGTGCTGGCCGAAACTCTTCTCGAAAACCTGGACCCGGAACAGCGACTTGCCGCCGAAACTCTTGTCGGACCAACTTGTATTTTGGCTGGGGCAGGTACCGGAAAAACTCGCACGGTAACTCACCGCATCGCTTATGGAATTGCCAAAGGAGTTTTTGCCGCCAATCGAGTTTTGGCGCTGACATATACCAATCGAGCAGCCGGAGAATTGCGCGCCAGACTGCGGCAGCTCGGAGTCGGTTCGGTCTCAGTAAAAACATTTCACGCCGCAGCGTTATCTCAGCTTGAATTTTTCTGGCCGCAGTTTGCCGGCGTGCCGGCGCCGACCGTAATCGAATCGAAGGCAAGATTAATTTCTCAGGTTGCCGAAAGTAGCAAGCTTCGATTGGATGCATCGGCGATTCGCGACCTAGCTGCTGAAATTGAGTGGCGAAAATATTCGATGCTGAGCCTCGATGAATATGCAGAGCAAATTAAATCTCGGCCTAAGGTTTCTGGGCTTAGTCCGTCAAAAAATCTTGAGCTCCAGCGTGCTTATGAAGAAGCCAAGACCAAGAGCCAAAAGGTTGACTGGGAAGACGTGTTAGTTCTCACGCTCGGCATGCTGAGAGCCGAACCGAGAGCGCTGGCTCATGTGCAGCAGCAATATCGATTCTTCACCGTTGATGAATACCAAGACATCTCACCGCTTCAGCACGCGCTGTTAGATGTTTGGCTTGGAAATCACGCGGAGCTTTGCGTCGTAGGCGATCCGAATCAGACCATATATTCATTCACCGGAGCAACCAGTGAGTATTTGCAGAATTTTAAGTACCGGTATCCCGAAAGCAACATAATCGCGCTGACTAGAAACTACCGGTCGACGCAGCAGATTGTTTCCTTCGCGAATCGCTTGACCGCCGAATCTTCTCTTGTTCCTCCACTTCGCTCCGAAGGCGAAATCGGGCTAGCCCCGAGAATTATTTCTTTCGCGACTATCGGCGACGAATGCGATGCAGTAGCCGAAGCAATTAAGGTCAAGGTCGACCAAGGAATTCATCCAAGTCAGATTGCAGTTTTATACCGCGTAAATGGGCAGTCAGAATCCATTGAGAATGCACTAGCAAAGCTTGATGTCGACATTCAAGTTCGAGGTGGTCAAAGATTTTTTAACCGCCCCGAAATTCAAAATGCAATTCGTGCGGTTCGCGCCGAGGCGGTTTCCCCAGCAGACAAACCGCTATATCAAGCAATCTCGGATATCTGCCGTTCGCTCGGATGGCAAACGCAACAACCAACCGTGCGGGGGTCAGATCGCGAAAAGTGGGAATCGCTGAATTCATTTTTGGCGATTACTGACGAGATGCCGGATGGCGCGACCGTTTTGGATTTTGCAAAAGAACTCGACGAGCGACAAAGATCTCAACACGAACCGGTCAAGGCGGCGGTAACGCTCAGCACAATTCACGCTGCCAAGGGTCTCGAGTGGTCTCACGTATTCATCATTGGATTGACCGAAGGCTATTTGCCTATCAGCTACGCACAAAGCGAGAGTGAATTGCGAGAGGAACAGAGACTTCTATATGTGGGCCTAACTCGCGCGAAGAAAGAATTGACTCTGAGTTGGTCGAAGAAAGATATAAGCGGCACCCGCGAAAATAGCCCGTCCCGATTTATTGCGCTGCTTACCCCGCGAACCTAAGGTCACCTGCAGTCGCAAGTCGAATTTTTTGGCCAGGCAAGTTCTGAGACTTTGCCGTTAGCAAGTTCGAGTCGATAACCAACGGCTTGTTCGTGCGGAGTGAAGCCAGCAATGCGATCAGCATGAGCAAGGATTTTTTGCACCGCCAAGCCAGCTGCAAATAGTTTGCCTGCCGCATCATCAAATTTTTTATTGCTGGTAATCATTTGACTCGCCAAGACCGGCCACTGCGGGTCTGTCTCGGTGCGCATTTTTTCTAGGCACATTAAGCACGCGGTCGCACCCGGAACTATAAGCGGGCTAACGGAAACAGACTCGGCATCAAAGGTAATTGCCAAGTGCGGAGTTCCACGGCGAAGCCATGCTTCGTAGCGTCTCGGTTCGATAACCTGTTGCCCAATTAAAATCGCACAATCAATTTTTGAAAAACTCTTTTCGGGTAGATTGACCGAGGAATTTGTTTGCATTTGGTTTGGCGAGGCCGCCAGAAGAGAACGCAGGGCATCAATTCGCGGATGACCTAAAAATTGTGTTGGGTAGCCGGTAGCCCCCAGGTTGCTGTTGACAACTGGCTTATCGTCGCTCGTAAAAATCTTGCCGATGCCCGCTGCCGCCAAAGCCAACGCGATGCCTAAACCGCTGGACGATAGTTCATCTATATGTATGGTGCGGTCCGCACGACCAATCAGCACTGCTTCGCCGTCAACGGCGTGCAGCAGGCTTGCCCGGATAATTTCCGCGAATGCTGAGGCTACAAAATCATCATTCAGTCGGATTTTGGAATTCAATTGCGGCGGCTCAAGTTCGAGCAGTCCGCCAACTTGGCTCAACAGGGAATCAACCTCTGGAGTGGAGAGCCCAAGTTGCTTGCTTACTAGCGGAAGTTGCTGATCGGCAATTCCCCTGTACAGGGCGGCAATGAGCCGTTCTTGAGCCGCAGATAATTTGCCTAAACGCAAAGCATTCTTGCCAACGCCAATTTGCAACTGAAAAGGATCGCGCCATAGCGCCTGCTGATTTGGATTAATTTTGAGGACCATTGGCAAATGTTCTCGAAGTAAAAATATTTACGTCGAGGTTATCCCCATGGTTATTCGCCGAGTAAGTCTCTCAGCGCTTGATCAAATGCATCTGGGCCGACGGCCGCATCGCGGAGTCTGCCAATCAGAGCCTTAGGGTCGTCGATGTCATCGCCTGTCGGCAAAACATCTGGGTGGTTCCAAAGCGAATCACGTTTTTCGATTCCAAGTTGTTCGCCAATTTGTTTCCACATTGCCGCAGCTTCACGAAGGCGACGCGGGCGCAACTCTAATCCGACTAGAGTTCCAAAAGTTGCCTCGGCAGGTCCGCCGGTTGCACGACGACGCCTGATCGCTTCGGATATAGCCGCGGCGCGAGGTAGGCGACGAGTTGCCTCTTCGGTAACTACATCGACCCAGCCTTCGATAAGAGCAAGCAAGGTTTCAATATTGTTTAGCGCGTTTTGCTGATGTTCGGTTCGTTCGGCGATGAAGGCACCCGACTCGAATGCCCGGCGAAGATCATCCATGTTTTCTTCATCGATGCCTTCTGCAATTTCAGCAATGCGCGATGAATCGATTGAAATCTCAGCTGCGTAGGTTGAAATAAGGGAAACAACTGCATCGCGTAACCATTTGCTGTGTCGAAACAATCTGGCGTGCGCCATTTCGCGAATGACTAAATAGATGTAAGCCTGGTCAGGTTCGACATCGGACTCAGTGATGAAAGTTACTAAATTTTGCGGCAAAAACGCAGAGCGCTGATCTTTGAAAATCGGCAAACCAATGTCACCACCGGAAAGCACTTCTTGCGAAAGTTTTCCAAGCGCCTGACCGAGTTGCATCGCGAAAAGTGCACCTCCCGCGGTACGCATTATGTTTCCGGCATCGCCAAGAAGTTGAGCGAGTTCCTCGGGTGCATTGTTCGACAAATTTTCGGCTAGTGCGTCACTCATTCGATTTGCAACTGGTTGACTCAAAGCTTGAAAAAGCGGCATTGCGTCTGCAACCCAAAGTTCCCGAGTCAGCAGTTTTGGGTCACCCACAATTTCTGCGAGTGCGGTTTTTTCGTTTAACCAAAGTGAACCGATTGCGATTGCATCTTGAATGGCTCGCCTAGCGTCATCCGTGATTGCTTTTGCACCGGTGCGCGCAATGGTCTTTGCCTGGTTCACGGCTAAGTCCCAGTTGACGCCGCTTGTGGCTTTGTCTGCTGATAGCGAACCCATTGCATTCTTTAATTGGTCGAGCATGGCGGCCAGCGCCTCGGGGTCTTGCGGCAAACCCGCCGCTTCGGCAAATTTTTCAGGATCGATGCCCGATTGGCCCGCCAAAAAACGGCGCATGAACTCCTCGAAGTCCTCTGGATTGCCTTTATCGTTCATATTCGTCCTTACCTACTAACCATAATCACGCATAGGCTTAAGACATTCCATAAATTTTCGAATGTAGGTGGCTTTGAGTTTTTTTAATAGCGCTGGTGAAGTCGACAACTCGGCAACTAGCTCTAAGCCAAGACGTTCGTTCGGATTTATTCTGTTGGCCATTTTTGCGATTGGCTTGCTGGCGATCTGGGTTTTCCCGACCCCTTATGTAATTGAGCAACCCGGCCCAACCTTCAATGTTTTGGGCGACGACAAAGACGTTCCGGTTATCACCGTTGAGGGAGCCGAAAGTTACTCGACCAGTGGTCACTTGGATTTGCTCACCGTGCAAATTGTTGGAAATCGAGAGAAGACTCCTAGTTGGCTAGATGTATTTGTAGCGTGGAGCGATCCGGCAAGAAGCGTGCTTCCGCTCGATGAAGTTTTTCCAGCAAATCAAACCGTAGAACAAAGTAAAGCCGAAAGTTCGGCAATGATGGAGCAATCTCAGCAGGAGGCAATTGCTGTAGCGCTAACCAAGCTTGGATACGAAGTTCCGGTAAATATTTACATCAGCGAAGTGCAAAAAGATTCAGCTTCGAGCGGGCAATTAGTTGCCGCTGATTTTGTTCGCACGGTAAATGGCCAAAAAGTTACTTCGATCGAAGGCTTGCGCACGTTGGTCAATGAATTCGACGGCAAGACTCCGCTCAAAGTTGTCGTTGACCGCACAGGCGAAGAGAAGACCTTTGAACTAACTCCAGCTAAAGATGAGACCGGCGCCTGGCGACTCGGCATCATCGTTGGTTATAAATATGAATTCCCGATCAAAGTAAATCTGCAACTTGCCGATGTCGGCGGGCCATCGGGTGGAATGATGTTTGCGCTCGGAATTTACGATCGACTCACACCGGGCGAACTGACCGGTGGAAAATATATCGCTGGCACTGGAACCATTGCGGCAACCGGCTCGGTCGGCCCAATCGGCGGAATCCAACAAAAGATGTTCGGTGCAGCCAAGGCCGGTGCGAAATATTTCTTGGCACCCGCCGACAATTGCAACGAAGTGGTCGGTCATGTTCCTGACGGTCTAAAAGTTTTCAGAGTTTCAAATTTCGATCAAGCAATTCTGGTAACCCAGAAAATTGGCCAGGGAGACAATCTTTCCTCTCTTGCTACCTGCAACGCTAAATAGGAGAACCAATGTCAAACCCAACAGTTCAAAGAAAACCGATGTCACCGGCACGCATTGCGACTCTTATTGTCGTCGTACTTGCTGTTGCAATCATCGGACTGCTGAGCGTTTACACCGACTTCTTATGGTTCGGTCAACTTGGATTTGAGAAAGTTTTCACCACGCAAATTTTTACTCAGAGCTCTTTATTTCTTGCCGGTGCCATTTTTATGGCCCTAATTGTTTGGCTAGGGTTTTTCATCGCTTATAAAAATCGTCCAATTTACGTGAAATTCGCCGATGGCAACGACTTGCTAACCGCATATCGCGAAATGCTTGATCAGCTGAGAAAGATTTTGATGATTGGCGCCCCTGCGATTATTGGAATTTTTGCCGGTGTAGCTGCCTCATCGCAATGGATGAATGTCTTGGCATTTCTAAACCGCACCTCGACCGGTCAAGTAGATGCTCAATTCGGGCTAGACATTTCGTTCTACTTATTTGAGTTACCTTTTTATACGTCACTGGCGGGATTCATTTCGACCGCGATCTTGATCAGCGGAATCGTGGCGGCCGCAGTGCACTTGGCTTACGGTGGCCTAAAGTTTGCTGGTCGCAACACACAGATTGTGAAGTCCGCACGAATTCAACTCGCTGTTACAGCGGCGCTTTTTTTAGTAACCCAATCTGCCGTGCTTTGGCTTGACCAATTTTCGACAATGAACAGTTCGAGCGGGCTTTACACCGGAGCAACATATTCCGACGTGAGTGCCGTAATTCCAGGTTTCCAAATTCTGGCACTCATTTCGCTCGTGGTCGCGGCCCTGTTCTTATTTACCGCCGTGGTTGGTCGTTGGAGAATTTCGATTATGGGCACCGGCCTCATGGTGGTCAGTTCGTTGGTGCTCGGCGGTTTGTATCCGTGGATAGTGCAAACTTTTCAGGTTGTGCCAAATGAGCGCACACTCGAAGCCGAATACATCAAGCGCAACATTGAAGCGACTCGCGCAGCATATGGATTAGACGCTGTAGACATCATCGACTACCAAGCGACAACCGATGCAACACCGGGCGCGCTTCGCCAAGATGCGGAAACTACTGCAAACATTCGAATCATTGACCCGGCATTGGTGAGCGCTTCGTTCAAGCAACTCGAGCAATACAAGCAGTACTACAGTTTCGCAACTCACCTCGATGTCGATCGCTACCAAATTGATGGCAAGACCCAAGACACCGTGATTGCAACACGAGAGCTTGAGCAATCAGGTTTGGGTGATTCACAATCTTGGTACAACAACGTAATTGTTTACACCCATGGATACGGCGTGGTAGCCGCGTATGGAAATCAGCGCTCGAGCGAAGGGCAACCAGTCTTCTTGCAAAAGGGAATTCCATCAAACGGTTTGCTAGGAGACTACGAACCGAGAATTTACTTTGGTGAGAACTCGCCGACCTATTCGATCGTTGGTGCACCAGCTGGAGCAGACGCACGCGAGCTGGATTACCCTGCCGGCGAAGGGGAAGCAGACCAGACTTACACAACCTTCAAGGGCGAGGGTGGCCCAAGCCTAGACAACCTCGTAGCGCGTTTGGCTTATGCGATTAAGTTTCAGAGTGAACAGATTTTGCTATCCGATGCAATCAATACCGATTCACAAATTTTGTATCAGCGCGATCCGCGCGAACGCGTCCAAGCAGTTGCTCCATACCTAACCCTCGACAGCGACAGCTATCCGGCTGTTGTCGATGGGAGAGTGGTTTGGATCGTAGACGGATACACGACTTCGAACAATTACCCATATTCTCGCTCTGAAAACTTGAGCCAGGCAATTTCTGACAGCAACACCAGCGACGAATTTGTTCGTGGCTCAATTAATTACATTCGCAATTCCGTTAAGGCAACTGTGGACGCATATGACGGAAGCGTGAAGCTTTATGCCTGGGATTCCGAAGATCCGATTTTGAAGACATGGTCAAAGGTGTACCCAAATACCTTGTTGCCAGTTTCTAAAATGTCGGGTCAGCTAATGAGTCACGTCCGTTACCCGGCTGATATGTTCAAAGTTCAACGCGCTATTTTGGGTGCCTATCACGTTACCGATCCAGGTTCGTTCTATTCGCAAGAAGATGCATGGATGACCCCGAACGATCCGGTGCTTGGCGCAACTGGAACTGGCTTGGGCTCGCTGCAACCGCCTTACTTCTTAACCATGCAGGTACCGGGAACTGAAAAGCCGTCGTTCTCGCTTTACTCAACTTTTATTCCTAAGTCGACCGGTGAATCTAGTCGAAACGTGCTTAAGGGCTATTTGGTAGCCGATGCCGATGCCGGAAATATCGCTGGAAAAATTTCACCGGAATATGGAAAACTGCGTTTGCTGAGTTTGCCTGCTGACACGATTGTGCCCGGTCCGGGGCAGGTGCAAAATGCCTTTAGTACGGATGCCGAAGTAGGTCGACTACTAAACATTCTTCGCCAAGGTTCGACGACCGTATTAAATGGAAACTTGCTTACCCTTCCAGTTGGTGGCGGTTTGCTTTACGTGCAACCGGTTTACATTCGGTCGACAGGCGAAACTAGCTTTCCGCTTTTGAAAAAAGTTCTGGTCGCTTTCGGAGACAAGATTGCATTCGAAGATTCATTAGCAACAGCGCTTGACACACTATTCGGCGGTAATTCCGGAGCAGGCGACGGTGGTTCGGCTATTGAGGATCCAACAACTCCAATTGATCCAACTAAACCGATTGACTCGAATAATGTCGCATTGAAAAATGCATTAGAAAAAGCGCGACTGGCGATGGTTGCAAAACAAAATGCACTTTCGATTGGAGACTGGACAGCTTATGGAAAAGCAGATGCACAATTGAAAGCTGCGATCGACGAAGCGTTGGCTGCTTTGAATTAAATTCGGGCTAGTTTTGCCGCTTGACCTCGAGGACATAATCGCCGTTGTTGTACGTAAACTT